>CAZPVB010000104.1:0-13128 GCA_964589855.1 uncultured Bacteroidales bacterium | reverse complement strand
GCCTTTTGCACTACAGATCATTACCGGAAGAGTTCAAAAATCAGGGAAAAACTGAGGTTGACAACATAAAATGGGATCAGGCAGGTCTTAAAGTAAAAGAAATATATCAACAATTCATTGATTAAATGATTCTACATAAAATGTTACACTACATTTAAATAAAACCAATTTGTTAACATCTTCTGCACCTTATAGTATGCAGATTATAATTGAGGAGAGATATGAGAGCAATATGTTTCTATTTTCAGGTTCACCAACCTTTCAGGTTAAGAACTTACAGGTTTTTTGATATCGGACAGCAGCACGATTATTACGATGAATACGCCAATCGTTTTCATATACAACAAATCGCCGAAAGAAGTTATCTTCCTGCCAACAAGATATTACTTGATTTGATCAGGAAATTTGGTGACAAGTTCCGTATTGCTTTCAGTATCACTGGCTCTGCAATGGAGCAGTTTGAAAATTATGCCCCGGAATTGATCAAAAGTTTTCAGGAACTGGCAAAAACCGGGAACGTAGAGTTTTTAGCTGAAACATATATGCATAGTCTGGCCTCGCTAAAGAGCAAAGACGAGTTTGCCCATCAGGTAAAACTTCATGAAGAAAAAGTTGAACGCCTTTTTGGTATAAAACCCAAAACGTTCAGAAATACAGAACTCATTTATAATGATGAGATCGGGCAAACCATTTTTAACCTCGGTTATAGTACGGTAATCACCGAAGGGGCCAAGCATATTCTGGGGTGGAAAAGTCCTAACTTACTATATTGTAGTGCAGCAAACCCGAAAATCAAACTATTGCTTCGCAACTTTCAGCTGACCGACGATATGTCTATACGCTTTTCTGTAAAAGAATGGAGCGAATATCCCCTGACAACTGAAAAATTCTCAGGATGGATCAAAGCACTCGGAGATAAAAGTGAGGTGATCAATCTGTTTATGGATTACGAATCATTTGGCGTAAAACAACGCAAGGAAACCGGGATATTCGAGTTTTTGGAAACGCTTCCTGAAACAATATTTAAAAACACCGATTATACATTTTTTACTCCTTCGCAGGTGGCAAAAGTATTGCAACCCGCCTCACCATTGCATATCCCCTACCCTGTATCATGGGCCGACGAGGAAAGGGATATTACCAATTGGCTTGGCAACGAAATGCAAAATGAGGCATTTGACAAATTGTACAATCTTGAATTGCTCGTGAAAAACTGCAAAGACTATCCCATTCAAAGTGACTGGAAGCGTCTTCAGTCAAGCGATCACTTCCTTTATATGTCTACCAAATGGTTTTCTGATGGCATTGGATCGACAAATTACAACCCTTATAACTCTCCCTACGATGCTTTCATTAATTATATGAATGTTTTGGCTGATTTTGAAATGCGGGTAAAACGATTTCAGGATCAGGCGGGTACATTTAGCATTAAAGTTCCCAAAAAAAGAACATCCAAATCAAGAACCACAAACAAATCAGTTTCTAATCCCAAAACACAGAAACAGAGTGCCAGAAAAAACCTAAATAAAGAAACTGGAAAAAAAAATACTGATAGTTAAACTTATTAAATTGATTTATTCTTTTAAATCAATAAATGAGACCCATTTATATATGAATTTCAGTATCCGGAATGTTAACTTTTTATCTGGTTGTTAAATAATACAATTGAATAAACCTACCATCCTGCAACTTGTTACTCCCGATGTTGTCAAAACATTTCTTTTGGCATTCAATCGTTTTTATTCAATGTACCTTTTTATATCTTATTCAATTAACGCTCCTCAGAATATTTTTTTGTATTTTCGTGCTCTTTTTGGAAATAAAGGATATACTAATTTAAATTATTAAATATGAAAAACAATCACCCCGACTATTTATTTGAAGTAAGCTGGGAAGTATGTAATAAAATTGGTGGAATTCATACATTAATCAGTACAAAAGCCAATCTTCTATCCGAAAGCATGAATGACAACTACATTTGCATTGGCCCTGATGTGTGGAAAGAAACCCATGGAAACCCCGAATTTGTTGAAGACAAATACCTTTACCGCAGCTGGAGAAAAGAAGCCAAAAGGGAAGGATTGCACTTCAGAATTGGTCGTTGGAACATCCCCGGCGAACCTATCGTCATTCTCGTCGATTTCACACCCTTCTTTTCTGATAAAAATGATATTTTTACCGACCTTTGGTTGAAATTTAAACTCAATTCACTGAGCGGGCAATGGGACTATACAGAACCTGCCCTCTTTGG
Organism: uncultured Bacteroidales bacterium; assembly: GCA_964589855.1. Lineage (GTDB taxonomy): Bacteria > Bacteroidota > Bacteroidia > Bacteroidales > UBA7960 > SKVR01. The sequence continues at coordinate 10,877 of CAZPVB010000104.1, read as the reverse complement.
ATATGCAGCCGGTAAAGTTATAGAAAGCTTTTACAACTATCACCTCTCCTCAAAGGATCGTTTCGTGGCGCAGTTTCATGAATGGATGACAGGCTCGGGTGTATTGTATCTTAAAGATAAGGTACCACAGGCTGGAACGGTTTTTACAACCCACGCCACAGCATTGGGTAGAGGCATCTCTTCCGAAGGTGCTCCCCTGTACTCGCAAATTAATAACATTAACAGCGAAGAAAAAGCCAGGGAATTGAATATTCTTTCCAAACACAGTATGGAACAAACGGCTGGAAACAATGCCGACGTTTTTACCACTGTAAGCGGATTGAGCGCGAAGGAATCTCATAAACTTCTGGGTAAAGAAGTAGACCTGATAACACCCAATGGTTTCAACAATAATTTTGTACCGGAAGAGAAAGAGTATGTGCTAAAAAGAAAGAAGGCAAGGGAAAAATTGTTTGCCCTTGCTTCCGGGCTGACCAACCAACCCATTGAAGAAAACAGCTTACTGATGATGACCAGCGGACGATACGAATTTAAAAACAAAGGGTACGACCTGTTCATTGAGATGTTGGGAAAGCTCAATCAAATGAAAATAGATCATCAGGTGGTTGCCTTCATGATGATTCCGGCTAATCAAACCGGACTCAGACCTGAGGTTTTAAAAAGATTTGACACGCCCGATTTTAACAATCCTCTTGAAGGGGAATACACCACCCATAAAATAGTTGATGAAGCCAATGATACCATCATACAAGCGTTGAAAAACGCCGGACTGAATAACAGCATATCAGATAAAGTAAAAGTTGTATTTATACCGGCATACCTCAATGGAACCGACGGTTTATTAAACCTTGAGTACTACGATGCCCTTACAGGGTTTGACCTTACCGTATTTCCGTCTCTTTATGAACCCTGGGGGTATACTCCACTTGAAAGTCTTGCCTTCAGAATTCCTGTAGTCTCAAGTTCTTTGGTTGGGTTCAGCACATGGGCAAACGAAAAGTTTCCCGATCATGCAGATGCAATCAAAATTTTTGAAAGAAACGAACAAAACTACCATGAAGTATCTTATCAGATCGCTCTGCACATCAGCGAGATGATCGCTGACAAGGAGTTCGCGAAAATCACATCCGATGATCAGGGGTTCAACTCCTATCGCCATGTCAGTATGATCAGATTATCAGATATGGCAGCCCATATTTCGCAAGAGATTACCTGGCAAAAACTCATAGATAACTACCTGCAGGCTTTCAAATTGGCTACAGAAAGAGTGCAGCTAAGAGAAGAACAGTTCAAACTAAAAAAACCACCCGTTAAAACAGAATATCTCAAATCGGTGGTATCCAAACCCAAATGGAAAAAAATCCTTATCGAGATCAGTATTCCCAACGAATTGAAAGGACTTCAGAAACTTTCCAGAAACCTATGGTGGACCTGGAATTACGATGCCAAAAAAATGTTCGAAAGAATTGATCCTGATTTATGGGAAAAATGTGAAAAGAGCCCTCCCAAACTGCTTGATAACCTAACGCTTGAGCATTACACAAATTTGCTCAAGGATAAAGGTTACATGGCAGACTATATGAAGGTCGTCAAGAAATTTGATGATTACATGAAAAAGGGTGAAGAGAAGAATAACCAATCCATTGCTTATTTCAGTATGGAATACGGGTTACACTCTTCGGTGAAAATCTATAGCGGTGGTTTAGGCGTTCTGGCAGGCGACTTTCTCAAACAAGCCAGCGACGATAACATCAATATGGTGGGAATTGGACTGGCTTACAGATTTGGATACTTCAGCCAAAACCTGTCCCTTACGGGTGAGCAAATGGCACTTTACAATCCTCACAACTTTACTTATATGTCGGCCCAGCCCGTTCGCGACGAAAATGGTGAATGGGTAAAGATAACCATTGCTTTTCCCGGACGCAATGTGTATGCAAAAGTATGGAGAATTGATGTAGGACGCACGCCCCTGTTTTTGCTCGACACCGATATCACTGAAAATAATTCCATGGATCGTTCCATTACACATCAACTATACGGTGGCGACTGGGAAAACAGGTTCAAACAGGAATTTTTACTCGGCATAGGTGGTATCAGGGTGCTGGATGCCCTGGGCATTCAACCCAAAGTATTCCACCTCAATGAGGGACACGCTGCGTTTGCCGGTCTCGAAAGACTTCGTAAGTTTGTACAGGACGAAAAACTTACTTTTGAAGAAGCTATGGAAATGGCAAGAGCCAGCAGTTTGTTTACTACCCATACTCCTGTTCCTGCCGGACATGATTTTTTCAGCGAAGACATGCTGCGTACTTATATGCCTCATTATGCCGACCGGCTGGGCATAAAATGGGAAACCTTTATGTCATTAGGTAAAATTCATACCGAAAATCCTGAAGAGCAATTCTCTATGAGTGTGCTGGCCACCAAACTGGCCTCCGAAGTAAATGGGGTAAGCAGAATACACGGAAAAGTGTCAAGAGATATGTTCAAAGATCTTTATCCCGGGTATTTTAAAGATGAAGTACATATAGGATACGTGACCAATGGGGTACATTACGGTACATGGGTTGCTCCCGAATGGCAAAAACTTTACCAGGATACTTTTGGTGACTGCTTTGCTGATGACGTTTCTCTGCTTAGCTGCTGGGAGCGAATTTACAACGTACCGGATGAAAAAATCTGGCAGCTGCGCCAGCAACAACGTCAAAAACTCATGGATTATATCAAAAAAAGATTGTTGAACAATCTTTCACGAAGGCAGGAAGCACCCCGAAAAGTTTACCAAACGCTGGAAGCACTCAACCCAAAAGCACTCACCATCGGATTTGCCCGTAGATTTGCCACATACAAGCGGGCAGGATTGCTTTTTAATGACCTGGAAAAACTGGCCCGTATCGTAAACAAAACCAATATGCCTGTGCAATTTCTTTATGCAGGAAAAGCACACCCCGCCGATAAAGCAGGACAAGAGCTCATCAAGCACATTGTTGAGGTTTCCAAAAGAAAAGAATTTGTGGGTAAAGTGATTTTTCTGGAAGATTATGATATGGAGTTGGGAGAAGCGCTGGTTAAAGGTGTTGATATTTGGCTCAACACTCCTACCCGTCCGCTTGAAGCTTCAGGAACATCCGGACAAAAAGCTTCCCTGAACGGTGTGATGAATTTCAGTGTTCTGGATGGATGGTGGGCCGAAGGATATACCCAGGAAGCAGGATGGGCCATCAAAGAAGAAAAAACCTACGATAACCAGGTTTTCCAGGACGAACTGGATGCTGAGATCATTTACAACACGCTCGAAAACGAGATCATACCACTTTTCTATGAAAGAAATGAAAAAGACATTCCTGTTGACTGGGTAAGATGGGTCAAAAACAATATTGCCAAAATAGCCCCTGTCTTCACCAACAAGCGAATGATGGATGACTACATGAAATTTTTCTATCATAAACTTTTTGATAAAACAGATAGACTGCAGGATCACGGATATGCCATTGCCAAGGAACTTGCACGGTGGAAATCAAAGATAATTCGGGGATGGGATTCCGTAGAGGTAGTTTCGCGCAATGTGATGAATACCGCAGATAAATCATTGCTTTTGGGCGAAAGTTTCTCAGCTGAACTGGTTCTTAACCTTAATGGTTTCAATGAAAGCGACCTGGGTGTGGAAATTGTATTCAGTCAAAAAACCTTTGAAGGTGAAGACAGTGTCATCTCTGTTTTTGAAATGGAACAATCATCCAAAGATGACGAAACTGTCACCTTCAGATGTCAGGTTCCAACTCAGCGGGTAGGCATTTATAACTATGCTTTCCGGCTTTTTCCCAAGCACGACCTGTTATCGCACCGACAAGACCTCAAACTGGTGAAGTGGTTCTGATGATTCTATAGCATAGAAAAAGGTTGCAGTAAAGGTTTACATCCCAAACACCTACTCTGCAACCTTTTATCATATTTTACTTATCATGTAAAATATATAACAGCATTTATTATTCAATACTAATCAAAATCAGATTTTTATGAAATTATTAGAAGGAAAAGTTGCCCTGGTAACAGGAGGTTCAAGAGGAATAGGAAAAGCCCTTGCCTTGGCTTTTGCGGAACAAGGCGCTCTGGTGGCATTTTCTGATCTTGCCTATGATGAAAAAGCGCAGGAGCTTGAAAAAGAAATTGCTATTAAAGGGGTAAAAGCGAAAGGTTATGCCTCTGATGCCAGCAAATTTGATGATGCCGAAGAGCTGGTGCAAAAAATTGTAGCAGATTTCGGACGCCTTGATATCCTTGCAAACAATGCTGGTATTACCCGCGATACACTTTTAATGCGAATGACGGAGCAGCAATGGGATGATGTGATCAGGATAAATCTTAAGTCTGCCTTTAACCTTACCAAAGCTGCACAGAAAGTTATGCTTAAACAGCGCACTGGTTCGATTATCAACATGAGTTCGGTAGTAGGATTGGGTGGAAACGCGGGCCAGGCAAATTATGCCGCCTCCAAAGCGGGCATGATCGGATTTACAAAATCTGTAGCCCAGGAACTGGGTGCCCGCAGCGTTAGGTGCAATGCCATTGCCCCGGGTTTTATTGAAACTGATATGACCGCCGGATTACCCGATGAAGTGAAAAAAGGGTGGGCCGAAAAAATTCCACTCAAAAGGGCAGGTACTGTGGAGGATGTTGCCAATGTTGCGGTTTTTCTTGCATCAGATATGGCAGGATATGTTACCGGACAGGTGATACCCGTTTGTGGGGGTATGACTAAATAGTGTCAGATTTTATCCAATAACCTCATAAGAATCAACCATATATAGTAAAACATATTGGTAAGTCATTTGAAGTTTAGGTGTTAATCAGGGTTTTTATACCCCAAATCCTGTCTGAGTAAAAATGCTTTTTAAAATAAAAACCCCTGAAGACATTGATATCTTCAGGGGTTTGTTTTTTGTATTAACTGTTGCCAGCATAAATGTTCAACAAGAAATTATGAATCATCACCGGCATTCTCATGAACATCTCTTACAGCACGCCCGGAGGGATCGGCATTATTCTGAAAATTATCGTCCCAGGCAAGTGCTTCAGCAGTACTACAGGCAATAGAGGGTACCGAAGGTACGCAAGCAGCTGCTTCGTGAGAAGGAAAATGCTCACTGAAAATTTGCCGGTACATATATTCTTCTTTCGACATAGGTGTGTTAACCGGAAAACGATATTGGGCATTCTTCATTTGATCGTCAGTTACCTGCTCAGTAGCTATTTTCTTTAAAGTGTCTATCCAACCATATCCCACACCATCGCTAAATTGCTCTTTCTGGCGCCAGGCAACACTCTCGGGCAAATAGTCTTCAAATGCCTTACGAAGCATCCATTTTTCCATTTTTCCTTTTCCCGACATTTTATCTGCAGGATTCAAACGCATGGCAACATCAATAAACTCCTTATCCAGGAATGGGACCCTGCCTTCCACGCCCCAGGCTGCCAATGATTTGTTGGCACGAAGGCAATCGTATAAATGCAGTTTGCTCACCTTTCTGAGGGTTTCTTCATGAAAAGCCTCAGCATTGGGCGCTTTGTGAAAATACAGATATCCACCAAAGATCTCATCAGCTCCTTCGCCTGTAAGTACCATCTTAATGCCCATTGATTTGATTACCCTGCCTAATAAATACATGGGAGTGGAAGCTCTTACGGTAGTTACATCATAAGTTTCAAGGTGGTAAATAACATCTTTAATAGCATCCAGACCTTCCTGTATGGTATAATGAATTTCATGATGAACAGAACCGATATGGTCAGCCACCTTTCGTGCAGCAATCAGATCAGGAGAACCTTCCAAACCAATGACAAAAGAGTGCAGCTGAGGCCACCAGGCTCCTTGTGTATTATTGCTTTCCACTCTTCTGGAGGCAAATTTCTTTGCAACTGCCGAAATGATGGAGGAATCCAAACCACCCGATAACAAAACACCATAGGGAACATCTGACATTAACTGGCGATGAACAGAATCTTCCAGCGCTTTTCGCAACTCATCAATGGAAGAGGAATTGTTTTCAACATTTTTATACTCCATCCAGTCTCTCTTGTACCATTTCTGTGGTTCGTCATCTTTATTGGTAAGGTAATGCCCGGGAGGAAATTCTCGTATTTTGGTGCATTGTCCTTCAAGTGCTTTCAACTCTGAACTTACATAAAACTGACCATGCTGATCCCATCCCATGTAAAGAGGAATAATGCCAATATGATCGCGGGCGATAAGAAAAATGTCATTCTCCAGATCATAAAGAGCAAAACCAAAAATACCATTCATATCTTCAATAAAATCGATTCCCTTTAATTTGTATAGGGCCAGAATGACCTCACAATCCGAATTCGTTAGAAATTCGTAACCATCTCCTATTTTTTCTCTGATCTCTAAATGATTATAAATTTCTCCATTGACTGATAAAATCAGTTTTCCATCTTTGCTTTTCAGGGGTTGTCCGCCCGACTGAGGATCAACAATAGAAAGCCTTTCATGAGCCATGATGGCATGATCAGAAGTGTAAATACCGCTCCAGTCCGGACCGCGATGTCTGACTCTCTTGGACATTTCGAGCACCTGCCCACGCAGTTGCTCACTTTGATCTTTTACATTGAAAACACAAACAATTCCGCACATAACTTTAAATGATATTGTGGATACTTAAAATAAAAATGGATTGAAGGAAAAAACAAATGATCAGAATCCATAAAAAATGGTCTATTACAGGCATCAGAACCAATTTCTGAATATCCTGTAATAAACCATTTTTGACCCTATTGATTCATTTGTATTTTCACGGGCACAAAAATACAAATTTTTACAACCTTACAAGAACCGATTCTTGCAGATATTATAGAAATTGCGATAAATGATTATCAATATCCTTCATTCACCAATCTATCTGTTCGGGTAAGAGATAATGGAGAAATGAGATATGACCCTTTGCTACGACGCTCTGCATACTTTAAAGATGGTTATATTATTCTGCTCCCGGCACAGGTACAGATTTATTCACATCAACAGGGCCCATTTCAAGTTTTTCTGGTCCGAGTTTTAAATCGGAATTCATCATTTCCTCGTATGTAACCTCTTTGCCGGTATAAGCTGAAATTCTGCCCATAACTGCTATCAAAGTTGATGTAGCAGTTAGTTCAGCTTCGTTATAGGGTTCATTGTTTCTGATGGCTGCTACAAGGTCAATGGTCTGCTGATCATAAGGGCTCACACTCACCACACCAGAAGGTTTGCCTTCTGCATTTTGTCCTTCCTCGTCGTATTCATATTGCCATACCGGATTACCCTCAAGGTCTTGTATGGTATTGATGCAGTTTGAACTTCCTTTGGTTCCGGTTATAAATTCCGATACATTGTTTGTGCAACCGTTGATCTGTCTGCACATACTATGCATATGCATACCATCGTCAAATACAAAATCTACACTAAAATTATCATATTGGTCTCCTGTTACCCTTCGCTGTCTGCTTCCAAAGCCTACGGCTTTTACCGGATGTTTGCCGGTAAACCAGTTTATGACATCAATATTGTGCATATGTTGTTCGGCAATATGATCTCCGGAAAGCCATGTCCAGTTCACCCAATCACGAAGCATTGCTTCCATTTCTGTCCAGCCGGGTTGTGGTTTCACAAACCATAGTTGCCCCTGATTCCAGTAGCAATTGGCTGCTGTTATCTGGCCAATGGCGCCACTTTTAATTTGCTCATAAGTGGTTACATAATCCCTTTGGTGGTGCCTTTGTGTACCGCATCCCACAACCAACCCTGCTGTGTCAGCCATTTTTGCAGATGCCATAATGGCGCGGGCACCAACAGGATCAACCGCAACGGGTTTTTCCATAAAAACATGTTTGCGTGCTCTTACGGCAGCATCAAAATGTTGCGGACGAAAATAAGGAGGTGTTGCCAGTACTACTACGTCTATACCCGAGTCCAGCACTTTTTCGTAGGCATCGAAACCCAGAAAACAATTTTCATCTGCAACTTCAACATTTTTTTGCTCTTTTAACTGATTGCGGCAGCGATCCATCTTATCCTGAAAAACATCTCCCAGGGCGTGTATCTCAATACCAGGACCTGAGTTAAGGAAGTTAAACAATGCTCCGGTACCACGTCCGCCGCAGCCCACAAGACCAACTTTAAGTGTTTTACCTTCAGGCGCCTGATCCAAAAAGGTGGGAACAACTGCCTTGGTTTTATCAGAACTACATGATTTTAATAAAATACCTGATCCCAGCGCGCCTATGGCAGCTATGGATGCAGCACTTTTAAGAAAACTTCTACGGTCGGGTGATCTTAATTCTTCTTCCATGTTTTTATTATCATTTATCTGTTTTGTATATTGAATTAAATATTGATATTATTATATTGCAAATATAAGCGATTACAATTGAAGTAAACCTGCTTTTTTACGTTCAGGTTGTTAATTTCAATCCAGAGTTTCCAGAGGCCAGTCCATTACCACCCTGAAACCTACCTCATGGGTATCAGAATACCACCAGATGCTTTTGGGTATCTGGGGATCGGTAACCAACCACTGCACCGTACGCGTTTTATCGCGAACTGCCGAGCGTACAAGGTAAGCATCGTTTTTAAACGCACCACCCCTGATCACTCTCTCTTCACCTGTTGCAGGTCCACGGGGATCTTTGATCACTTCTCCTTCGGGATAACCGGCGTAGGCATCTTCTTCATAATAATCTGCACAAAACTCCCAAACATTTCCCAACATGTTTTTCAAGCCCAAAGGATTAGGTTTGACCGAATCGGGTGGGTGTGTTTTTAATTCACTATTGGCTTCATAGATGACATGAGAATTAATGGTAGTGGTGTCAGCACCAAAAATTCTGTTCCACAAGCGCTCTTTGGTGAATTTTTTCGGATTACCTTCAAAGAAATATGGGCTATCGGTGCCACCCCTTGCAGCATATTCCCATTCGGCTTCGGTGGGCAAACGATAATTTTTGCCTGTTTTTAAACTGAGCCACCGGCAGAAAGTCTCCGCAGCGTAATGGGTCATGGTAATAGCGGGTCTTTCTCCAAATCCCCATCCCTGGTCTGTATTTGCCCAGGGAGGTGTTGGACCTGTAATGGCATCGGGCGAATCGATCTCGTCAAGGGAGGCAATAAAAGCCCCCTGATCACTTCGTCCTTCTGATTGGGTTTCTCTGAAAAACTCCATATAAACATCCCAGGTGATCTCAATCTCAGCCATGAAGAAGGAAGAAACCTCCACAGTCCTTTGCGGACCCTCATTTTCTCTACGACCAGGTTCTTTGCGGGGACTACCGATTTCGAACTGACCTCCTTTTACCGGCATCATTCGAATCTGAGCCGAGGTACCAGGAACAGTTTCTGTAAAAGGTTCAAATGATTCCACATCACAAGCACTTTCATAAATTACCAGAGAAGCAGTATCCAGGCCAAAATCAGTCTCCGCTCCATGCTTGCCGGCGTCTTCAGAAAAATGACCAACATGCAGGTGACAGTTCAGGCAATGAATCTCTTCCGGATTATTGGAGTAATTCAAATGGGCATCCATTCCCTCGCTCGATAAATCGCGCGGAAATAAATTCTGATGACAACTCTTACAGGATTCTTCATAAGTATGCTTAACCGCTGCTTCCAGGCTCCTTTTTGCTTCCCAGTTGATCTTTTCAGTATCTTTAAACAGCATACCATAAACATCTCTTGCACCGGTAATGGCTTTTTCCTGCAAATGATAGAAATCACCGGGAGGAGGCAGATGACATTCAACACAATGCGTAACTACGCCCGAAGAATTGTCGTAATGGGTTGACAAACGCCAGGAATCTTCTGCATGCGGATGCACATGACAACTCATGCAAAACTCATCTGTAGAGGTATATTTAAGGCCTTTGGAGGAAAGAATAATAAAAACAGCACCCAACAGAAATCCCAAAAGCACATAATTGCGTATTCTTCTTTTTGATCGTGGCTTTTTTGTTTTTTCTTTTTTTTCTTTTTTCATTTTTACGGATAACGGAAAGTAGAATATTTTAATGCATTCATGAATGGGGAAGGAGAATCATCTCAATACCTGATACTATCCAAAAAAATATCAATAAAAATTACAGGTCACAATTTTGACTGTTTGCCTGAAGATTATTTTTTAACAGGATCAATCGTTTGCACCATTATAAATGCACTACAAAAATAAGCAATTATTGCGAATATGGCTAACAAAACAATCAATGTCTGCCGATTTAACTTGTGAAAAAAATCACATCTCATTGTTGTCCTTTTTAATTTGGGTATAAGTAAACAGAAATACTTTAAAACATTGTTGAGTAGGGTCTAAAAAACCTTGGAGCGGTCGAAGACCCTCGAAGTGGTTGCTAATTATCGGTTAGTTAGCAATAGTAGAATTTAATATTTGAGTGCACTCTAAAAAGTCAATTATCAACAGATTACAAAGATTTACACAGATGCTAAATACTGATAATCTGTGGTTTTAAAACAGAAAATGAACACAGATTTGCCGAAAACAAGTTTTCGGAGTGGACTCATATTTTAACTTTTAAAACTGTACTCATCGTTATTTCCAAGGAGTAACACAAGGGTAAAAAAAACATAATTTTTAAAAGCCTCCCGGGAAAAGACCAATAACAGGAAATGATTGCAACTTATCTGCGAAAATCTTTGACGAAATCGTCATGATGATAAACAGCAATCAATAATTTTAGCACCTTTGCATTTTTTGTTTTCTGTGGATCAAAAGAAATGAACGAATATTTTTAAATCATAACCAAAAGAAAAATATACAACATGCCTTCAGCAGAATCAATGACTATTTATATGTGGGTTACGGTGATCATAGTTG
>CAZPVB010000103.1:0-13319 GCA_964589855.1 uncultured Bacteroidales bacterium | reverse complement strand
TTCTTACTTGCTTATAAAAGTATTACTGATTTAGGCATTTAAGTAATAACCCCCCTGCTGAGCGGAAATTGCATTTCCACTCCGAACACAGCAGAATTTGCAATTCCGCTAAAACTGATCAATTCTTCTAACCATCCTTACATCATGATTTTCACCACTTTTATCCTTTTGCGCTGCAAAACCCGAGAAGATTTATCAAACTTTTATAGGTGCCATGCTTTTAGGTTTGCGGAATCCATCATTCTATCCATATAGCACACCGCTGGTGCGCTATCTCTAAATCTCTAAAACCGAAGAAATTCACCACCCCCATCAAAGCAGACCGACAGGTCTGCCAGAAAGACCTTGCAGAATGCCCGGTAACAAGACCAGTGAAGCGGAGCGATCAAAAAATTTGCAGTCGCCATTCCGCAGGATGAACCTACTAAGTGGGAGGGAAGCGCAAGATAAAATTTAAGCATACAAACCCGTTTGTGCGACCTTTAAATTTTTTAGCGCAGCGAACGCGGTCTTGTCGGGCATTCTGCGAAGTCTTGATTTTTTGGTACTTTTTTATCAAGAACCGAAGCCCGAAGGGCGAGCTCAATGTGTCCGGTTTAATCAAATTGTTCCACATTAAAAAAGTACAGGGAAGGCGAATGGGACTAAAGTACCAGAAGTACAGTAAACTATCAAATACTGTCAGTTAAAACAGACGGCATTGAATAACCCGAATGGTCAGTTTTTGAGCGAAGATAGAAGATTTAATCAAGATTCAGCAACCATTTCCAGGTGGGAAGTATTTTAACCTTTTTGCCCATGATCATCATTTCATCCTCCTCGTCTTCCGTAAGTATGATTCCCTCTTGTAGGTCATACGTATTTAATGCGTCAAGAAGTCCGGTAAGTTCCCTTTCTTTGGTGGTTTGATCGTAAACCGACCAACTGACCTGTATGGCTTCCATTATCCTGTTCTTTTCCTTCATCACAAAATCACACTCATATTTTCGGGAATGATAGTATACTTGTTTTCCTCTGCGCTTTAGTTCAATATAAACCAAATTTTCCAGGAGTCTCCCATTATCTTCTGAACTGTGAAAACCAATTTCCCTTGTCAATGCTAAATCAATTAAGTATATTTTTTTAGGACTCAGGATTTGTTTCTTTAACGAGTAATCAAATTTGTTCACAGCAAAAAGCAGATATGAATTTTCCAAAAAACCCAGGTAGTTTTTCACCGTTGTTGCATTTTTAACACCAATGATTTTAGTAAGACTATTGTATGTTATTAGTTTTGATGTGTTGCTGGCCAAAAAGTGAATCAGTTCCAGTATTTCTTTTTCATTGGTAATGCTATTCCTAACCATTACATCGCGGTATATAATGCTTTCAAAAAGTGTTTTCAGGTATTGTTTTTTTCCTGTTCTTAAAAAATCCGGGAACCCTCCATTTTGAAAATAGGATAAAAAATTGCGATGCATTTCAACCTTTTCCCCGGTATTGAAGAAAGATTTCTTTGGGACTGCTTTGTCTTTAAAGGCAAGAAATTCAGAAAAAGAAAAGGGAAACAGCTCCTGATGAATATAACGACCTGTAAGATGGGTTCCAAGTTCGCGGCTAAGCATAGAGGCATTAGACCCAGTGATAAATACTTTATTGTTGTAGTCATTTAAGCGCCTTACAAATCTTTCCCAGCCTTTAATATTTTGTATCTCGTCAAAATAAAAAGTTTTTTGTTTTCCAAACTGGTGAAGAAAAACCTCATAAAGCGTTTGAAAATCATCAACCTCGAAATGGATAAGACGGTCATCGTCAAAATTGAAATAATACTCTTTTTCCTCTCTTTTTGATCTTATTTCATTCAATAATGTTGACTTACCGCATCTTCGCACACCAGAAATTACAGTGATATCATTATCCGAAAAATTGGATGTCAGACGTGGCAAATCATTTGAACTGAACCCCAGATCCTGCTGATCAGCAATAATCTGTAATATTTCTCTTTTACTTATCATGTTTGCAAAAATATAGTATTTCTATTTTAAACGCAAATTAAATACATTATCTTTCTATTTTGAATAGAAGATGTATGAAGATTTTAATGCATCCTTGGTTGTAAATCCAGGTGGGTGTGTCAAAGCAAAGGGAAAATGGGACTAAAGTCCCTAAAATCATTTGCATGTATGAATCCGTCAGTTTAAACTGACGGTAATTAATTACTGGAATGGTCAGTTTTTGTAAAAACATATTCCCAAAATCCCTATCTTTACCCCAAACAAATCCAACTTGAAGCACCCAATCTCACATACCATCCCATTCATTCACCCGGTGATACCGGGCATTCAGTCCACCATCCAACAAACCGAAACCTACCCCTTCGGGCACATGATCTACGACTCCGACACCGAAACCCCCTTTGCCGAAGACAACCGCTACCTCTACAACGGCAAAGAGTTCCAGGATGATTTTGGGTTGGACTGGTAAGATTATGGTATTGCGAGGTTTTGTGATGCGCAGATTGGGAGGTTTCATTCGGTTGATTGAGATATTTAATTGATAGTAAACCCTTCATAGCCTGGCAGAGTATCAAAATTACCTGATCAATAAATCAAAATGATTTGATATCTTTGATGGTATGATCAAAAACAAGAAAGATGTAATTGAATTAATTAAGAACCATGTTAAGGAAATAGATCCTTTAGCTGAGGTTATTCTTTATGGTTCCAGAGCCAGAGGGGAGGAGAGATCTGATTCTGATTGGGATATATTGATTTTGACTGGTTATTCTGTCTCTCTGGATAAAGAGAAAGAATTTCGACACCATCTTTTTGATCTTGAACTAATGATTGAAGAACCATTTTCAATAATTGTATATTCGAAAAAAGATTGGGAAGAAAAAATGAAAATAACTCCATTTTATGATAATGTTATTTCAGAAGGGATTAGATTATGAGTTTTTCAGATCGTAATGATTATGTTGAATATCGACTATCAAAGGCGAAAGAGTCGTTAAAGGCAGCTGAAGTCTTAACAGAAAGTCAACTTTGGAGTTCGGCAATTAATAAATTATATTACTGAAATTGATAATCTGCCGGGAAAATCATCCAAATCGTCTGAGAACCTCACGCAGGCATCACCATCGATTCCCAGGATGGAAACAATCTTTCTCAAAAAGTGCCGATACTCCCCAAAAAGTCCTTACAAAGGTTGTCAACGCGCATTGGTCAATGGAAGTGTCATCAGATTTTTTTTCATCAAAAGGTAAAGAAAAAAGGATGGCTTTGTGTTGTATTGTATAGACTGTTTTACCCTTATTTTTATAATCAACAAAAAAAGTTTATGCAAAAAATTGTTCAGTGCAAAACGAAAACCCGTGAGGGTTTGTATGATATTACCCGTGACGTGGAACATATTGTAGAAAGCTCAGGTGTTGCCAGCGGACTGGTAAATGTATACGTACGTGGTGCAACTGCCGGTATCATGATCCAGGAAAACTGGGATGATTCGGTACAAACAGATGTTGTAAACTTCATGAGAAAGATCATTCCGCAAGGTGTTTGGTTGCATGATCAACAGGATGGAAATGGTGATTCGCATCTGAAGGCGGGCATCGTAGGTCCGCAGGAAACCATACCCATCATGGATGGAAAGATGGGCTTGTCTACCTGGCAGAATATTTTTTTATGCGAGTTTGATGGTCCACGTGAGCAGCGGAATATTGTTGTTACGATATTGAATCAAAGTCTTTAAAGAGCATACTGGGTTGTATGTCATGGTTTTTTTGGTATTTTCCATGTTTATAAGTGTCGAAATCACCATCAATATTGTGATAATAAATTTGACAAACTTCAATAAAAGGATATATAACCAGAGGTTGAATTACAAAAATCTCCAATGTCCAGTATCCTTCAAAGCCCACATCTCCAAAACCTGCCGTCACATGTATAAACATGCCCAGTCTGCCTATGCTGCTTCGTCCTTCAAGCATGGGTACATAATGATCGGTTTTGGTGTATTCAACTGTTCTGCCCAGATACAGGGTATTGGGTTGTAAAAGCAACCCCTCTTCGGGTATGGATATTTTCGTCGCTGTATTTTCCCTTTTCATGTCGAGGGTTGTCTGATCATACACCATCAGTTCATTGTGCAGTTTCAGGTTGTAACTATTGGGGTTTAATTGCCCGGGATGAAAGGGATCGATAATAATCTCTTTACCCATTTTGGAATGAATTTCCTTTCCGCTTAGTATCATTATGAAGGTAAGATTAGCATAAAAAAGGAAATCCGGGAAAATACTTTACCGGATCTCCCTTTTAAACTTATTTTTTGTATTGATAATAATTATTTTTTACCATGTTTGCGATGCAAATCAGTAGCTTAGCGAAACGATGTTGCCCTCCGTGAAGCTGAAAAATTTTTCTTTTTCAGCTACCTGTATACCTTCGGCAAGGTCAGATTCTTCAATGCCTGCAATTTTCATACATCCCGGGCAGGCATAAATACTTACTCCCATTTCAAGCAAGTTGTTCATTGCTTCTTTCATGGGTGTGAAATGCCCGTAGGTAATGTCTTCTGCATCTTTTGTAACCAGATTAACGGCAT
The DNA here is from genome assembly GCA_964589855.1 of uncultured Bacteroidales bacterium. GTDB lineage: Bacteria > Bacteroidota > Bacteroidia > Bacteroidales > UBA7960 > SKVR01. The sequence goes on along the minus strand of CAZPVB010000103.1, from coordinate 8,738 downwards.
CTATGTCAAGATAGATCAATACATCTTTTTCGGGTGCCATCATAGTCGCCATTTGTAAAGGCATCAAAACCCGGTGCGGATCATCATGATCTTGCGTTATGTGCAGGAAAATGCCATCTCTGGCTGGTTGGGTGGTTTTTTCTTCCTGGTTGTTCTGCGTTGTGGTTTCCGCACAGGAAAGCATCATCAGCATTGCCCCAAAAATCATCATGTGCTTTTTCATACGTTTTGCTTTTTCGTTTGTTATAAATTTAAGAAGTACAAATTTATGGTTTTTTTAAGCAACATGGGGTATTAAATATGGGATAAAAAAGCAAGGTTATGCATTTAGAACAGGGATTCAAAGAAAACGCCCATTGCTGAGGTATGCTCCGCATCAAAACCTTAGATTCAAAAACTTCGAAAGCCTTGTCTTTGACGATTTCTTATCAAAGACACAAAAAATAAGTGTTTTCTTTCTGCCACTAATTACAAAACACAGCTCTCTTTTTTGCCGCTTCTTCATGACCCATAGATGCTGCTTTTTCGAGATCGTAGCAGGCGTCTGTCTGATTTTTGTTGTGAGCATGAATGGCGGCGCGCAGATAATAAGATTCGGCAGTAGGGTTGATCTCAATGGCTTTGTTGAGGTCTTCCAGCGCTTCTTTTATTTTTCCTGATTCGAGATACATCAATCCGCGCCTTTCGTAAGCAGGAGCATATTCGGGGTTCATTCTCAACAGTATTCTGTAGTCAGTCATTGCCTGCGATTCCCTTCCGAGTTTAAAATACGCTTCAGCACGATAAATATAGGCATCTTCTCTGCTTCTGTTTTGCCCTACAACCCTGGTGAAATCGCGGGCAGCGGGTTCATATTCACCTGCATAAAAATAAGAAAGTGCCCTGTTGTAATAGGTTTCTTCGTTTCTTTGCCTGAATTGGTTGATCATTCTGGTGTATTCTTCCACAGCTTTGTTGTAGTTTTCTGAATGAAAAAATGCATCAGCCCTGAGTTGAAAAATGTTTTGAGAAGTAATGCCATTATCAATGGCAATCGTAAAATCTTCTGCTGCCAGTTTGTATTCTTCTCTTTGGTTATAGAGCAATCCTCTTTCAAATCTTAGTTCTGCGTGGTCGGGATCCAGTTCAAGGGCAGCGGTAAAATCGTTGATTGCGGCCTCATTTTCACCTTTTTGTTTTAAAAGTTTTCCTCTGTTAAAATAAACATTGGCATTTTGGTGCCCCGATTCAATCACAAAGTTCAGATCGGCCAGGGCAAGTTCTGTAGCACTGTTTCTGATGTGTATTTCGGATCTTTTAAGGATGATATCAATGTTATCCGGGTCGAGTTCAATGGCGGTATTATAATCCTGGAGTGCCTGATCGATGTTTCCTTTCTGGAAATAACCAACACCTCTTTTCAGGTAGGCATCTGAAAATTCTTTGTTGTGTTCAATGGCAAGTGAAAACTTATTGATGGCGCTGTCTGGTTCCTGCAGATGCATGTAGCATTTTCCCATTTCAAAGTACGCTTCATAAAAATAGGGTACTTTGTCAATGGCTTGTTGAAACTGATCTATGGCTGTTTTGTATTCTTTGGCAGCCATCAGATACACGCCCCTGTTGTATGCATCATTTGCCGTTTGTGCCTGTAAGGAAATTGAGGTAAAAATGGTAAGATGTAGCAGGATTAATAAAAATCGGATAATTCCTGAATAAATCATTAAAAGTGGTAAGTTGAAGAATTTATGATCAAAAAAATAATGGTTACTGTTTTACAAAATTAACCAGAAAAGTTGACACAAAACACCCATATTTTCGGTTTTTTTATTGGGGTTTTCACGATGTATTTTTAAGGGTATTTTTTTTATGGCATAAAACATCAACCATTGAATTATCAACGAATTTCTTTCCCCGGGATTGTGTTTTTATGGGTGGTTTTCTGTTGATTGGTCACAAATATCTATAAGAAAAAACCATAAGGAATTTTTTTATTTCACATCCTGCCCCTGGGATGATATGAAATAAGGTTTTCGCGAAGGTATTGTCTGTCTAAATGTGTGTATATTTCTGTAGTAGTAATGGATTCATGACCGAGCATATCTTGCACAGCCCTGAGGTCTGCACCGCCTTCCACCAGATGTGTGGCAAAACTATGCCTGAATGTATGTGGGCTTATTTTTTTAGAAATGCCCGCTTTGGCAACCAGGTCTTTTACAATCAGAAAGATCATGACGCGGGTAAGATTTTTCCCTCTTTTGTTTAAAAAAACATGATTTTCAAAACCCCTGGATGGCAGAACTGTCTTGCGTTGGTTTTCGATGTATATTTTCATTTGCCTGAGGGCTTCACTGCCAATGGGTACCAGTCTTTGCTTATTGCCTTTTCCCGTTATTTTCAGAAATTCTTCTTCAAAAAAAACATCGTCTAATTTCATTTCTACCAGTTCTGATACTCTTAGTCCGCTGCCGTAGAGAACTTCAATGATGGCCCTGTTTCTTTGCCCTTCGGCAAGGCTAAGGTCAATACCGTTGAGTATTTGATTAATTTCCTCCACTTCCAATACCACAGGAAGTTTTCTCCCGGGTCTGGGACCGCTTACCAAAGAGGCAGGATTCTTATTGATTATGTTTTCTGTAAGCAGATAGTTGTAAAAAGTTTTGATGGCCGATAATTTGCGCATTTGCGAGCGCTCGGAAACACTGGCCAACGATTGCAAAAAATCGGATATCTGGTCTGTAGAGATCTCTGCTGGATGCACTCCAGGATGGTTTTCTGCCATGAAATTTTTCATCTGATGAATGTCTTTTTCATAAGCAATAACACTATTTAAAGAAAGAGATTTTTCAAACCTCAGAAACATTAAAAACTCTCTTATATGCGCATCCCAATGGTTCATTCGTTTCGATTTTTTAAAATTAATGCCCGCTGGGGGTTTAGTTGGGTGGTTTGCCTTTATTGCTAACAATATCGGCGCTCCTTTGCTGCTGGTAAAAAGCTGCATAACAGCAAAGATATTGGTAGTCGGTAAATTATTTCAATTAGCATAAAGCGGCAGCGCAGCGATAATATCAAAATCAAAGGATGAAGAAATTTACCGGACAATAATGATTTAATTACAAAAATGTGCCTTTTAAATAAACCATGAGTTGTATCTTTGCAAACCAATTTTTTGATATTCAAAATTATTGAATTTTAATTGAATATAGATAAAGAAGTATCATGGAAAACTTAAATTTGCCTGTTTCATGCAAGGATGTTTGATGGCAGTAGATGCGTGAAGAAAATTATTATTTTTTGTTATTTCAGCAGGAAAAGGCATATTATTCATCCAATCAATGTTGTATGGAGTTTGGTTGAAACTTTAAGGCAGAGTTTGTAAGTGGATGTTGGAAAGGTGTCTTATCTGAATGGAATATAAACGTTTTTTGAGAAATTAAAGTTGAACCGAACCATGACAATTCTATTGACATTTACGCGGATGATTATAATTTCGCAACACGGCAAAAGTATAAAACCATTATTTTGGCGATTTCTCTCGTTAAAAAACGAGAACCGTATTCATCAAATTATAAACGGATGAATAATAAATTGGAAAGATATCGTTTTGCTTTTAGCAACTGGCAAAGTTTGTTTTGAAACTTTTCGTGTGCTAAATCAATGATAATTGTTTGATATGTAGTATCTTGATTTAAATGAATAGTGTATAGAACATTCCGGTTTTTTGTATCTGTGCTGCCGTGGTTGGCAGATGCTGTATGGATAAAAATATTTACGCGTATTAATTGTTAATGAAGAAGTTATATAACCTTTTGATTAAAACCTATATTGGTCCTTTTGTAATGACATTTTTCATTGCGCTGTTCATTTTGTTGATGCAGTTCTTATGGAAATATATTGATGATCTGGTAGGAAAAGGACTTGAATGGTATATTATCGGTGAATTGTTGTTTTATGCCTCCGCTACTTTTGTGCCTATGGCCTTGCCTTTGGCTATTTTGCTTTCTTCCATCATGACCATGGGTAGTTTGGGTGAAAACTATGAACTTGTAGCGCTTAAATCTGCCGGAATTTCTCTCACCAAAATTATGATGCCACTTGTTTTTATCTCAGGTTTTCTGGTGATTGCGGCTTTTTATTTCTCGAATAACGTATTGCCCAATGCGAACCTAAAGATGGGTTCGTTGCTTTATGATGTAAGACAACAAAGGCCAGCATTCAATATCCTTGAAGGTATTTATTATAAGGGAATTGATAATTATGTGATCAAAGTAGAAGAAAAAGAAGCCGATGGAAGTACTTTACGCGGTATAAAAATATATGACCACACCGATCGTAGAGGCAATGTAAACCTTACCACAGCCGAATGGGGAACCATGAAAATGACCGAAGACAAACAGTTTCTGGTTTTAACCCTGTATGATGGCAGCAATTATCATGATGTAGAACCCGAAAATTCACGTGATAAGTCCATACCCTTTCAGCGCACCCATTTCGACGAACAAATTATAAAATTTGATTTGAGTGATTTTTCCCTTGAACGTACTGATCAGGATCTGTTCCGCTCTAATTTCAGGATGCTCAACCTGAATCAACTTACATTTTTTCAGGACTCATTGCGCAACGAACTCCGAAAAAAGCAAGATGATTTTATGGTGAATACGCGCTCCAAACTCTACTACTACAGCATTATGGATAGTTTGGAAAGAATGAAGCTGCACGAGAACGATACTGCTGTTTATTATGATATTTTCGCAGAAGGTAAACCCACCTATTTGAAACAACTAACAGGTCAGACGATGAATGCTATCCGGCAAACAAAGGAAAGTTCCATCTTTTCGCATCAGGAGTTCAGACAACGAAACCGGAGCTTGGCCCGGTATGAAATAGAATATCATCGCAAATTCACACTCTCCATTGCCTGCATGCTTTTGTTTATGATTGGTGCTCCGTTGGGCGCTATCATACGTAAAGGCGGTTTTGGCTTACCCGTTGTGGTATCGGTATTGTTTTTTGTATTTTTCCATGTAGTTTCTGTCATGGGAGAAAAATTTGTCAGGGAAGGTGTTTTGCCTGCCTGGCAGGGGATGTGGCTGTCGAGTGCAGCTTTACTGCCCATAGCGCTGGTTTTAATTATACAGGCCACAACTGATTCTCCTGTACTCGATATGGATAGCTACCGGAGAGGGTTTAGCAAAATCGCCGATCGACTATTGATTATTTTTAAAGGATGGAAGAAAAATGAAAATACTGCAGTTGGCCAATAAAATACCCTATCCGCCCAGAGATGGTGGAGCTATTGCTACTCTCAATATCTCACTGGGTTTGGCAGAGTTGGAGCATGAAGTTACCGTACTGGGAATGAATACCCCGAAGCATTTCACAGATATTTCTGCGCTTCCACCCAAAATAAAAAACACCATACGTATTCTCGATGTAAAAGTAGACACCAGCATCAACCCCTGGTATGCTTTTGTTAATCTGGTTTTTTCGAAACTGCCTTACAATGCCACCCGGTTTTTTAGTCGTAAATTTGATCAGGAACTTGCTGAACTTTTAAGTAAAGAGCGGTTTGATATCATTCAACTTGAGGGATTGTATCTTTGCTTTTATTTAAATACCATAAGGAAACACAGTAAAGCGTTGGTATCTCTCAGAGCCCACAACATAGAATATGAAATATGGGAAAGATCCGCAAATTTTGAAAAAAATTATTTGAAGCGGAAATATTTTTATTTGTTGGCCAAAAGGATTCGCCGTTTCGAACTCAATTATCTTAATCGCTATGACCTTCTTTTGCCTATTACATCCAGAGATGCGCGTAAATATAACAGAATGGGCAACCAACTGCCTTCCCAGATCATACCAGTTGGGTATGATCTGAATAATCTTTCACCTGATAAAGAGAATGTTAAATTCCCCTCGCTTTTTTTTATCGGAACCCTTGATTGGTTTCCTAATCAGGAAGGGTTGATCTGGTTTCTTGAAAACGTTTGGAACGAATTGCTCGAAATGAATCCCGGATTGTCATTTCATATCGCCGGACGCAATGCTCCCCTTAAGATGAAAAAGATGTTCAGAAAAAACAAAAATGTTGTTTTTCATGGCGAAGTTGAAGATGCTGAACTTTTTATCCGCGAAAATGCCATCATGATCGCGCCTCTTTTCTCGGGCAGTGGTATGCGGGTAAAAATCATTGAAGGCATGGCGCTTGGCAAAACCATTGTTACCACATCTATTGGGGCCGAAGGCATTGATGTTGTGCACGAACATAATATTATTATCGAGGATCTGGCATTTGATTTTATTGCACAAATCAATGCCCTGGTAAGAGATAAAAAAAGATTTGAAAGGATCGGTCGCAATGCTGCAACATTTATTCGTTCTTATTATGATAACAAAAGGATATCAGAAACCCTGGCGGAGTTTTATGCCCGAAAAGTTCAAATGATCTACAAATAATTTCATGCTGTCTTGGAAAATAATTTAGTATTTCTGTATATCGTATCTTTTACTTTTTGGATGAGTATTGCCATTTTGGTTTACTCGTACGTGGTTTTTCCCTGGATAACCGGAGTTTTGGCCGGGAGAAAAAAAATGATCCTTTCACAATACAGTCATTCAGATGAACTTCCCACGGTAAGTATACTTATTTCTGCTTTTAACGAGGAGGAAGTGATTGAAAGCAAAGTAAGAAGTATTTTCAACACCACTTATCCGATCCAAAAAATTGAAGTACTCATTGGTTCCGATGCTTCTGAAGACAATACCAATCCTATTTTGGAAAAACTGACCCATATCTTTCCCCAATTACAATTTTTTCCATTCCGGCAAAGACGTGGCAAGGGCAATGTGATCAACGATCTGTATCAACGATCCAAAGGTTCGGTCATTTTGCTTACCGATGCCAATGTAATGTTGGAAAGGTCAACCCTGTTTGAACTGGTAAAATATTTTAAAGAACCCGGCATAGGATTGGTTGATTCGCACATGATGAATACAAATATGCACGGAAGTGGCATCTCTTATCAGGAAAATGCATATATTTCCAGAGAGGTGCAAATAAAGCAAAATGAGAGCATTTTGTGGGGAACCATGATGGGTCCTTTCGGTGGGTGCTTTGCTATAAGAAGTGAATTATATTACCCGGTTCCGCGAAATTTCCTGGTTGATGATTTTTTTATCAATATGAAGATATTGGAAAGAGGGTATAAGTGTATCAACAACCTCAGGGCAAGAGTTTTTGAAGATGTATCGAACAATCTGAAAGATGAATTCCGGCGCAAAACCCGCATTTCCACTGGTAATTTTCAAAACCTTCGTTACTTCTCTTCTTTGTTGTGGTCTCAAACCAAAGGACTATCGTTTTGTTTTATATCACATAAGGTGCTTCGTTGGCTGGGCCCCTTTTTTATGATACTTGCCTGGTTCTCACATGCCCTGTTGGCAAGCGTGAACAATTTTTATTTTTATACATTCTTATTACACTGTTTTTTGTTTATACTACCTTTGTTGGATATTTTGCTTATAAAACAAAAGGTTCATGTAGGATTTTTAAGATTCATCACCCATTTTTACAGTATGAATCTTGCATTATTTATCGGATTTTTTAAATCTTTTAAAAAAATAGAATCAAATGTCTGGAAACCAACCCAAAGAAACCAGGTTTGAGAATATCAAACTGGATTCGATAGAAGATGCTGTTGAAGAAATTAAAAAGGGAAAGGTTGTAATTGTTGTAGATGACGAAAACCGCGAAAATGAAGGGGACTTTATTGCGGCAGCGGAAAATATAACTCCTGAGATTGTAAATTTTATGGCTAAATATGGGCGCGGACTTATCTGCGCTCCCATTACCCGTCAAAGATGCAAGGAACTCAACCTTGATCTGATGGTTCCCAATAATACCGCCTTACACGAAACCCCTTTTACTGTATCTGTTGATCTTATCGGTTACGGATGTACAACAGGTATTTCTGCATCAGACAGGTCTGCCACCATCAAATCCCTTTCCGATAAAAGTATAAAACCCCATGAATTGGGACGGCCCGGTCATATCTTTCCTCTTCAGGCACGTGAGGGCGGAGTGTTACAAAGAACAGGACATACAGAAGCTGCTATTGACCTGGCGCGTTTGGCCGGATTGGAACCCGCCGGAGCACTTGTAGAGATTATGAATGAAGATGGATCTATGGCACGCTTGCCAGAATTATTTGAAATGGCAAAAAGGTTTGATCTGAAAATTATTTCCATCGAAGACCTGATTGCCTACCGCATTAAAAATGAAAGCTTAATCAGTCAGGAGATCACCGTAGACTTACCTACCGAATGGGGGAGCTTTAAACTCACCGCCTTCAAACAAACTACCAATGGAAAACTCCATTTGGCTCTTACAAAAGGTACCTGGGGTGCTGATGATGAGGTATTGGTAAGGGTACATTCGTCTTGTGTGACCGGCGATATATTTGGATCGTGTAAATGCGATTGCGGTGGGCAACTCCACAAATCCATGCAAATGGTTGAGGCAGAAGGTACGGGTGTTGTTCTTTATATGAATCAGGAAGGAAGAGGTATAGGACTGCTCAATAAACTGAAAGCCTATCACTTGCAGGAAAAAGGATTGGATACAGTAGAAGCAAATGTGGAACTGGGTTTTAAAGCCGATGAAAGGGATTATGGAATTGGTGCCCAGATATTAAGACATCTGGGGGTGAAAAAAGTACGACTGATCACCAATAATCCCAGCAAGAGAACCGGTT
>CAZPVB010000102.1:0-13362 GCA_964589855.1 uncultured Bacteroidales bacterium | reverse complement strand
ATTTTCTTTTTACAGTGCTGTTTTTGTATTATACTACTGATACAAAATTAATTTGGGAGGCAGCAAACAATGAGGTGAAACGTGTCAAAAAACCATGATAAACGTACCAATACCTGATTGTTTCTTTTTTATAAAGTGTTTTCCGTTATTTTTGATTAAAAAGTATACTGAATAGTTATTGGGTATTTAATCGAGTGATTGTAAATTATGGAAAATAAATTTCAAAAAAGAAAAAATCTTATTTATCTTTTGCTTATTATTTGCTTTTCGTGCACCGGAACAGTGCAAAATGACAATCAGCGTGGCCAATCTGCACCGGATGCGTATCCCGGATTGGAAGATTTTAATATCAAAAGAGGAACGAACATTAGCCATTGGTTATCGCAAAGCAACAGGAGAGGAACGGAAAGGGAGAATTTTTTTCAAAGCAATGATATGGATCTGATTGCTGAATTGGGATATGATCATATTCGCTTGCCAGTTGATGAGGAACAACTATGGGATGAGCAAGGAAATAAAGAAAAAGAAGCTTTTCAACTGTTGCATCATGGAATTGAATGGGCACTTGAAAATGACCTGAAAGTGATTGTTGATCTGCATATTTTAAGATCGCATCATTTCAATGAGGATGATAAACCTTTGTGGACAAGCGATGAAGAACAGCAAAAATTTATTGCATTATGGATTCAGTTATCTGACGAACTGAAACAATATCCTAAAGATAAAGTGGCTTATGAACTTATGAATGAACCTGTTGCCGATGATCACAATGATTGGAATCAATTAGTAGAAAAAGCGGTTCGCGCTATTCGACTAAAAGAACCCTCACGAAAAATTGTTATCGGAAGCAATATGTGGCAATCTGTTGATACATTCCAGTTTTTAGAAATACCTGAAAATGATGAACATATCATTCTTAGTTTTCATTTTTACGAGCCTTTTCTGCTCACTCATTACCGCACTTCCTGGACATATCTTTTTCCCTATGAAGGCAATGTTCGTTATCCCGGGTTGCTGACTGATCCAGAAGAAATAGCGCAGTATCCCACCGAGGTGGCTGAGCGAATAAGTCATCACAACCAGGTTTTCAACCGCGATTCGCTGGCAGACCTTATACGTAAACCTTTAAACTTTGCCAAAGATCACAACTTGCCTGTTTATTGCGGCGAATGGGGTTGCTACACAAGTGTTGACCAGGATTCGAGAATGGCCTGGTATGCCGATGTAAGATCGATCCTGGAAGAGTTTCGGATTCCCTGGACTCACTGGGACTATAAAGGCGGATTTGGTATTATCAACAATGAAACCGGAGAAAAAAATGAGGAACTTATCAATGTACTATTAAACTAATTAACCTTATATAATTTGAATGAAATGATGGAAAAATCGAACCGGAGAAATTTTATTAAAAAGGCCGGACTGCTCACTGCATCCATGCCTTTTCTGGCAGGAAATAATTTTGCCACAGCAAATTTGAAGCACCAGGTACTCGCTGAAACAGATCCTACTCCTGCCCAGCAATATTGGATGAATTTGGGATTTGGTATGTTTATCCATTTTGGTATCAATACTTATTATGATAAAGAATGGAGTGATGGAACACTTGATCAGCAGGCATTTAACCCGGTTGACCTGGATACCGATCAGTGGTGTAGTGTAGCCAAAAAAGCAGGGATGAGATACGTGGTACTGGTCACGAAACATCACGACGGTTTCTGTCTTTGGCCTACCAGGTATACCAGCTATTCCGTTAAATATTCCCCTTTTAAAGGCGATATCGTAGCAGAATTGGCTGAATCTTGCCGGAAATATGATCTAAAGTTGGGATTGTATTATTCTTTATGGGATCGACACGAACCCCTTCACGACAGCGATGAAAATGCTTATGTACAATTCATGAAGGATCAGTTGACTGAGCTACTTACCAATTATGGAGAAATTGTAGAACTCTGGTTTGATGGTTTCTGGAGAAAACAACAAAGCGGATGGACCACCCCCGGAGGTGAACACGCCACACCTGAAGATTTTGTTACTGCCTGGCGAATGGAGGGTGCTTACCGCTGGCAAATGGATCATCTGTATCAGTTTGTAAAACAAATACAACCCAACTGTATGGTTATGAATAATGCCACTGGCAGATATCCCGGAGTACCTTTACATCCTGTGGATGCACTCAGTGGCGAAAAAGCCACAGAAATAAGGGAGTATAAACGCACATGGGATTGGCTGGGCAAACCAAAATATTTCCCCATGCAAATTGAAACAACCATGTCGCAAAAAGGTCCCGAAGGTCAGTTTGAAAGTGGTAGCTGGTTTTGGCATGAATGGGATGATACTGTGGCATCGAAAGAACAGGTGCTGGAATGGATGGATATTGCCGGAAAAATGAATGCCAACCTTTTGCTGAATTGTGCTCCCGGACCCGATGGCAAACTCAGACAACTTGACGTAGATGTGCTGTCTTCTCTCAATGATTAATGTATTGTCAATTCATTTCTTTATCTGAACACACGGATTTATTTCTAATTATAAAGCAAGCAAAGAATATGTACAAAACAAAATGTATTTTTATTTCAATGTCCATTTTTTTGGTCATGCAATTCTTTTCCACAGGTATTATCATCGCTCAAAGCAAAGATTACCTGGGCGAAAAAAAACACTATTTTGGAACTGCCTATTATCCTGAATCCTGGCCAGTAGAAAGTATCGATGAGGATATTGTCCGCATGAAAGAACTAAACATGAATGTAATGCGCATGGCAGAGTTTTCGTGGTCGATGATGGAACCAACAGAAGGAAATTATGAATTCGATTGGCTGCACCATGTTATAGAAAAATTGCATGAAAATGGTATTGATGTGATCCTCGGAACACCAACCGCCACACCTCCGGCATGGTTGGCTCAAAAACACCCGGAAATATTCAGGGTTGATGATACCGGCGTACGAAAAACCCACGGAGCAAGAAGAAATACAAGTTATAGCAGCAAAATTTACCGGGAGTATTCCGAAAAAATTGTGCTGAAAATGGCAGAAGAATTTGGAGAAAAACCAGGTGTTATTGGATGGCAAACCGATAATGAATTTAGTCTTACCCCCGATTTTAGTGAGGAAACCAGAGATAAATGGCACGCCTGGCTCGAAGAAAAATATGAAAATATTGATGAATTAAATGATTTATGGGCAACACAATTGTGGAGCCAGCAATATAACAATTTTGAACAAATCCCTATGCCCCGGGATTACATCTGGCACAATCCTTCACTGCAGCTTGCATGGTACCACTTTACAAACGATATGATTGTTGAATTTCAACAAATACAGGTGGATGCTATCAGAAAATACAGTTCCTTACCTGTTACTCACGATGGCATGCCAGGGCAAAGAATGGACTATGCAAAATTATTTGAAGACCTTGACTTTATGGCTGTGAACAACTACCACGGTTGGCAGGCATATAATCGTATTCAGAGCAATTACGACCGAATGAGAGGATATAGCAAAGGTTTTCATTGGCTTTTTGAAACGGCACCTAATTATTCGGGTGGAGGAAAAATGGGAAACACCTGGTTTATTCATCAACCCGATGGATCAATGCAAGCTGCATTATGGATGAATTACGCTCTTGGAGGACAAGGATCAATGTACTGGTTATGGCGCCAGCATAGAGCAGGACATGAAATGCCTCATGGGTCAGTCATTTCTGCATGGAATAAACCCGCAGCAAATTATGATGACATCATGCAATTGGGAAGCGATCTGAAAAAAACAAGTGATTTCCTGATGAATGCTCCGGTTGCTGAAGCAAAAACTGCTATTTATTATTGCCATACCAATGCACACATGCTTGAAATTGAAAATTATGCAAATGGTATAAAATATTATACTGATTGGACATACAGGTTTTACCGACCCATTGCAGATGCTTTTATTCATAGAGATGTAATTCTTCCTCAATCAGATATCAGCAATTACAAACTGATCTTTGCACCACTTATGCCACTCATGGATAAACAAGTCAGACAAAAACTCAAGTCATGGGTAGAAGCCGGAGGAATACTCGTTTTAGGTCCCATGAGTGGCTACAGAACTGAAGAATGGGCATCTTTTACCGACTATGCAACCGGCGATTTGGAACCCTGGATGGATATTTTTGTTGAATCGCGGATCCCGATAGGTACCAACAGGACAGATAATGAATTGCCTTTATGGCTTGATTTTGATGAAACACTTCAAACAGGGCGGGATGAAGCCATGCTCTGGAGTGAAGCCGTTTCTTCTGACAACGGAAAAATACTTGCTACCTATCAGAATGGAATGCATCAAAAACTACCCGCAATTATGGAGAATGAAGTGGGTGAGGGTAAAGTTGTTTACCTGGGAACTGATCCTGGTTATGATGCCTTTAAACAAATTGCGCTCATGTATGCAAAAGAAGCTGGATTGAAACCCCTGGCAACGGGCGATAAAGATGTTGTGGTGGCGCCCCGTCAGGGAGAATCAAGTGGAAGTGTAATTGTAAATCTTACCAACCTCGACAGGCATATAACTTTAAATAAAGGAAATGGCACCGATCTTATCAGTGGCGAAAAACTGGAAAGTGCTTCTCTTCGTTTAAAACCATTTGATGTGAAAGTAATTCGTTGGGAGAAATAATCAATACCTTCATCAATGGATGTTTTTCAATAAAAAACTTGTCTCGCTTCAATTGTAGAGACAAGTTTTTTTATTACCATCATAAGGTTTCAACAATTCGTTTGCTGACAACACGCTGTTTTATTATCGAGAAAGCGAGCACTGTATTTTTATAAACCGAGCCATGGCAATGCTGTTAGCGCACGCGGATGATTATTGGACTAATGAAAAAGCGAATGCAACTATTGACAAAATCCTAATATTTTAGTTCGTATTTCATTACACGGTTGTCGAAAAAGGTGGGTACATATAATTTGTTTTCTTCCGGTACGAAGGAAATGTCAGCAGCATTTATTCCCTCATCAGTGGTATTTAAAAGAAGTACTTTTTCCTTTTCGGGATGCACAAGATGTACGCTGCCAGACCAGTCTGAAATGATGAAATAACCATTCCCAACCAACTCCAAACCATCAATACTTCCTGTTTCCGAAATAAATTCAGTGATTGCGGATGTTTGATAGTCAACTTTCATAACGGCATTTTTAGTACCTACCAGTAAATGATCATCCATGGCAAATAATCCATTGGGTTGATCAAAAGTACCAGCATCCAACCAAAAATCTGCATTCCCATTGTGCAGTTTGTAAATGGCACCTGTATTCATATCAGAAATAAATACCTCTCCCGTTTCGTTGATGGAAATATCGTTGGCAAATTCAGATCCTTCCAGGGAATAGCGTTCAATGATCTCACCTGCAGATATATCAATCTCTGCAACTTCATCAATATTGGTTACATATAGTTTACCATCGTATACACCCATGCCTTTGGGTGCATCAATACCCTCGATCCATTTCAGATTGATAATTTCACCTTTGGGAGATAACTTTGATATAAATCCTTTTCCATCCTTTTCTGTGGGTTTTCCATCAATGTTTGAAATGTATAATATTTCCTGATTTGAATCGTGATACACACTTTCAGGAATACTAAAAATACTGTCGGTTTTCCATTCTGTTATGAGTTTCTGATCCTCTTTTTGCTCTGATTTTTCAGTATTGTTGCCTTCTGAGGTTACCTGGTTGCATCCTGCGCCGAGCAAGAATAAAAGAGGTAAAAAATACGATAAATACATTAATGTCTTCATGATAAATAATTTTGGTTTTTAATAATTGCGTTTACTCCGATAAATCATTTAAGAAATAAGTGAACATGTAATATTTTTTAGTTGTCTGAATATCAAATATTAAAATTAGTGTCCATTTGTGTAATCTGCGAACAATAAAATTTTTAGAGTCGGTGGAATTTTCAGAGTAGGCTCATAATTCTTTTCTAAAAATCTGAAGTCCAGGTATAATGAATTATCATATTTTTTTTGAAATAAGAACTGAAGTTTATTGAATCGAAAATATGAATTGAACTCTCATTACTATAAATTTATGGTAGCATATCAATGAATTCATTGAAGAAAACAAATTTAATTGCATTGGTAAGTTGAGTTGATCCTATTAAAAATCATAGATAAAAATGTATAATGTATCGATTCTAAATGTTTTGCTTTCTGTAAATTGTTTTTTTGCAAAACTAAATTAAAAAGTGGATGACAGAGTTATTTTTATTTTATCAAAAAATTGATACATTTGTGTACTACAACCTTAATATCAAGCCTACTAAACACAACCAACTATTAACTGTTCATTTCAAGAAATGAAAAAACACGCCCTTTTTTTTTACGCTGTCATCATTCATTTTTTCCTGCCCCTGTCTTCCCACTCGAACAATGAATGGATATTCGATCATCTGACCATCGATAATGGACTTCCGCACAACACCATCAATGATATCCTCAGAGATCGCAATGGTTTTTTGTGGTTTGCCACCAATGATGGTCTGGCAAGATATGATGGATATGATTTTACCATCTATCGTTATAACAGAGAAAATGAGAATAGTTTGAGCAACAATAAAGTGTATGCACTTTTTGAAGATTCAAAAGGAAATTTATGGGTAGGTACCAGTTCGGGATTGAACAGATATAATTCAGACCTTGATAATTTCACCCGTTTTTATCATGATCAACAAAATTACAACTCTTTAAGCAATAACGGTGTAAGGGTAATCTATGAAGATAAAGAAGGTTATTTGTGGCTGGGTACACTGGGCGGCGGATTGAATAAATTTGATAGTGAAAATAAGCAATTCACCCGTTATAACTTTCCCAACAGAATAGTTTCTTCCGTGTTGGAGGATTCGGAAGGAAATCTTTGGGTGGGTACAAGTGATCCTGGTATTACTTTACTGAACCGCGATAACAACGAATTTAATTTTTTTCCTTTCCCGCAATCACCCAACCAAAAGGGTTTAAGAGAATCAACACTTAAAACGCTGGTGGAAGATAACAAAGGAAATTTGTGGGTCTGTACTGAAGGTGCCGGATTATACCTGTTTGATAACAATAAAAAATCATTTACCAATCATTTTTACAACAATGGAGATTCTAATGGATTGAAAAGTAATATCGTGAATGATATCTTCATAGATCAGGAACAAAAAATATGGTTGGGCACAGATGGGGGAGGTCTTAATATTCTGGATACCCAAACCCTTTCATTTGAATATATACAAAACAGTATTGCCGATGCAAAAAGTCTATCGAGCAATGCTGTTTACAAAATATATCATGATGATGAAGGAATCATATGGATAGGTACTTTTGCCGGTGGTGTGAATGTTTTAAACCCGCATCTGAAAGAATTTCAGTTTTTTTTTCAAAGACCCTGGCAGGATAATTCACTTAGTCACAAGTCGGTTTTATCTTTTTATGAAGACAAGCAAAATAATGTTTGGATCGGAACTGATGGAGGAGGGTTAAATCTCTTTAACCGCAATGATCACACATTCAGGGTTTATAAAAATGAACCCGGAAACCCTTACAGTCTTAGTAGTAATGTTGTTACATCAATGGCGCAGGACGATAAGGGATATTTATGGATTGGTACTTTTGCCGGAGGACTGAATCGGTTCGATTTAAGCACCGGACGTTTTAAAAGATATAATTATGATGCCAATGATTCTTTGTCGCTGGGGAGCAACAACGTTTGGAAATTATTGCTGGATAAAGATAAAACCCTCTGGGTAGGTACACTTGACCAGTTGAGCTTTTATGATGAAAAGCAGGATGCTTTCATTAAAATTCCCAAAATAGAGAGAAGGGGTAATCTGTTTCCAGGCAGGATTCTGGCTTTGTATGAAGATTCTAAAGGAAATATTTGGGTAGGAAGCAACGGATTAGGAATTCTTGACAAAGAAACCCTATCCTTTACATTTCTGGATGAAATGACTGTAAGTACTGATCAACTTCAAGGATATGATATAAGAGATTTTCATGAAGATCGTTGGGGTGACATATGGATTGCTACCGAAGGAGCAGGTATTTTTAAATATTCCTATGATAGCAATCAGCTGGTCAACTTTACCACCAAAAATGGATTACCCAGTGATGCTGTCCACCAGATTATTGAAGATCAACAAGGATTTTTCTGGATGAGCACAAACAAAGGTATCGCTAAATTTAATCCCCGCAATGGCAACATTAACAACTATGATGTTTATGATGGATTGCAGAGTAACCAGTTTGCCTATTCTGCTTCTTTGCTTAGTTCCAAAGGGAGAATTTATTTTGGTGGCGTAAACGGATTCAATGTTTTCGACCCGCAGAGTATTGAAGTTAACCAAAAGTCACCGGAAGTTTTCCTGACCGATTTTTTACTTTTCAACAAACCGGTTGAAATTGGTAAGGAAGATTCACCGCTCGATAAACATATTTCCCAAACAGAGGAAATATCACTCCCTTATGGGTCGGTGTTCAGCTTGAGATTTACGGCCATTAATTACATCTCCACACCCAAAAACAGGTATAAATACAAACTTGAGGGTTTTGATGAATGGAATGATGTAGGAAACCAACGCATGGCCACCTATACCAATATTGATCCCGGAAAATACACTTTTAAGGTAATTGCTGCCAACAACGATGGATACTGGAACAAGGAAGGTGCTGAAGTGGTGATCAATATCCTGCCCCCTTTCTGGAGAACCTGGATCGCATATGTGATTTATTTCCTGTTCGGCGTTTCACTTCTCTATTTTATCATGAGTTATGTGGTAAACCGCCAGAAATACAAGCACGACCTGATGATCAAAGACCTGGAGAAAGCAAAAATTGAAGAGATCAACCAGGAAAAACTCATGTTTTTCACCAATATAGCGCATGAGTTCCGAACTCCTCTAACACTTATCCTGGGACCATTAGACAAACTGATGGCTACTTACAACACTGCCGATCCAATGATCAGAAAACAGCTGAGCATTATGGGGCGAAACGCCGGAAGACTTCTCAGATTGATCAACGAACTGATGGAGTTCAGAAGAATTGAAATGGGTAAGGTGAAACTTAAGATCGTAGAAGCAGATATAGTTGCTTTTTTGAAGGATGTTAAATCTGTTTTTGATGAACATGCCAGACTGCACGATATCCATTTTAAATTCACTACCGAAATAGAATCTGTATTCACTTGGTTCGACAAAGAAAAAATGGAAAAAGTGATTTACAATATTCTTTCCAATGCTTTTAAGTTTACAGCGGATTGTGGCAAGGTAAGTATTGATGTAAAACTACACAAACCTGATAAGAAGCAAAAAAAACGACCCTTTGCCAAAATATCTGATAATACAGAGAAAGAAATACTCGAGATCGTCATTTCTGATAATGGCATCGGTATTTCTGAAGAAGATCTGCCGAGAATTTTTGACCGCTTTTACCAGGTCAAAAACAAAAATAATGCTCCCCGGTCACACAGCATATTGGGCACGGGCATAGGTTTGGCGCTGAGTAAAGAACTGGTCGATTTTCATAAAGGGGAGATAAAAGTGGTAAGCAAGACCGGAAAAGGCACTATTTTCAGAATTTTTCTTCCACTGGGAAAGGATCACTTTGAACAAAGCATTGTTGTGGAGCAAACGACCGATGATTATGTATATCAGTATACTCCCGGAGTATTTGGTATCCCTCATGCCGAACTCAATCAACATGCTGAACCAAGCAGTTGCATCAAAAACCCGGGAGAAAAACCCATTCTGTTGTTCATTGACGATAACCCCGACATGCGTTCTTACATACGAAGTTCTCTGGAAAACAAATATGTAATACATGAAGCCGAAAACGGATTGCAGGGTTTGAAAACTGCCAAATCAATTATGCCCGATATCATTGTAAGTGATGTGATGATGCCTGAAATGGATGGTCTTCAAATGTGTAAAAAACTCAAGGAAGATGTCAATACAAGCCATGTTCCGGTAGTTTTGCTTACCGCAAAAATATCTGATGATTATACCATCGAAGGATTTGATGCTGGTGCCGATGACTATATACCCAAGCCTTTTAACCCCAAAGTGCTGCACTCACGAATTAAAAATATTCTGGAGATCAGGCAAAATCTACGCGATAGATTTAAGAAAGAAGAACTGCTGGAACCTGGTGAGGTGTCGGTGACTTCTGCCGATGAATTGTTTTTGAAAAAAGCCATGGAGGTTGTGGAGAAAAATATTGGCAATTCAGAATTCAGAGTAAGCAACTTTGTGGCAGAAATGAACATGAGCAGATCTGTTTTGTACAGGAAGTTCGAATCACTAACCGGGCAATCTGTCAACGAATTTGTCAGAAACACAAGGTTGAAAAGAGCGGCACAATTGTTGGCTACCCATGAACTTACGGTTTCAGAGATTACTTATGAAGTGGGTTTCAGCGACCCTCAATATTTCAGTAAATGTTTCTCTAAATTTTATGGTATTACCCCCTCTGAATACGCCAAAAGAAAAGCAAGACAAGAACTTCCGTAAAACACATTTCCATGTTGAAAAAACAATAGAACAGAAAGTTTATACGGGTATTTATACCACATACTTTTTTGATGACTATAGAGGTGTTTTGCAGATCAGGAATAAACAGTGAGTGTCAGATTTCTTCTTCCTCCATGATTTCTGAACTCACACAAAAAAACACCCTGCCAGGTTCCCAGTTTCAACCTTCCGTTAGAAACTGGTATGGTTAATGAAACACCTGTAATGGCAGACTTTATATGAGAAGGCATATCATCCGGTCCCTCAAGTGTATGTTCCAAAAATGGAAGATCTTCGGGAACAATATGGTTAAAAATGCTTTCCAGATCTGTCCTTACCGAAGGATCTGCATTTTCATTGATCATGAGACCTGCTGAGGTGTGATGCAAAAAAACATTAATCAGACCTTTGTCCGGAAGTTCATCGAAAGCTTCTGTTACGTATCGGGTTATAATATGGTATCCTCTTTTAAATGAAGGTAATTGTATTTCTTTCTGAACAATCATAAAGGTACGTTTATCAAAAATAATTTAAAATTTGAAGGTTAAAAGTATTTGTCTGGAGTATAATTAGTACTTTCATTAATGAAAACAAAATTACAAATCTAAAACGACAATTCATGAGAAAATTTATTCTGATCAACTTGATTTTACTTTTTACTACTTCAACTTTTGCCCAAGATTGTAGTTTTTATATCCCTTTTGAAGAGGGAAAAGGTTTTCGGTATGAAAATTTTAATAAAAGAGACAAACTACAGTCCATTAGTGATATTGAAATTGTTTCGGTTGATAAAGTCACCCACGGTACTGAAGCAATTATGGCAGCCAAGTCTTATGATAAAAAAGAAAAGTTGTTGTTTGAGGGCGAGTACGCTATTGTTTGCACCGGAAACGAACTCCTTATCGATATGCAGTCACTCATGAATCCTGCCATGATGGAAGGATTTTCTGACATGGAAGTAAGCATATCATCCATGGATATTGTGATTCCTGAAAACCCTAAAGTTGGTGATAAGTTGCCTGATGCCGAAATGGAAATTACAGTTAGTACCGGTGGTATGACCATCAGTGAAATGGTTATTTCCATGAAAAACAGGGTGGTGGAGGCAAGAGAAACCATTACCACCCCCGCCGGAACATTCGATTGCATAAAACTGACTTACGAAAACCATATGGATACCAAAGCGATGGGAATCTCGAGAAATGTGGTAACCAAAGTTTCTGAATATTATGCTCCGGACGTTGGAAATGTGAAAAGTGAGTTTTTTGACCAGAAAGGCAATCTTGACAGTTATAATTTATTGGTGGAAATATATTGATCTGCAAAGATTATGTAAACTTTCCCACGCTCTTAACCATCTTCGGTCATTTTATCTGCCCTTAATTTACCAATATTAGTGTTAAAACACAGGTTTAGTTGATTTTGCAGATTATCGCTGATAAGAAAAATCTGCGCAAATCCTTGCAATCTAAACCATATCTGATCCTTGGACGAGATTATTTGTTTGCGAACTGACCGAATTAATCAAATTATAAACAGATAAAATAAATATCATTTTACCCTCTTTTATGCCTGAAATAATTCGTACTTTTGCACCCTTAAAAAAACAGAATCAATTATGGCATTAAAGTGTGGTATTGTAGGAATGGCGGGTACGGGCAAAACAACCGTATTCAATTGTTTGTCTAAAAGCAAAGTGGGGGCTGGCAGTCCGAAAGCAACCAATCTGGGGCAAATTGAGGTTCCAGACCCAAGGCTTCATAAATTATACGAATTGGCCAATTCAGCAAAATTGGTTCCAACCACGGTAGAGATCACAGACATACCTGGCCTTATCAAAGGGGGTGGACAAATAAAAGGTGGGAATCAGTTTCTGGCAGACATACGCCAAACGGATGCAATTTTACATGTACTACGTTGTTTTGAGGATGATACGGTTCCTCACCTGGAAGGTAGCATCAATCCGGTAAGGGACAAAGAGATCATTGATCTTGAATTGATCAGCAGGGATCTGGAAACGCTCGAAAAGAAAATTCAAAGACTCGGGAAAGTTGCCAAAAGTGGCGATAAAGATGCCAAAACAGGTATTGAAGTTATTTCTGGTCTCAAGGATTATATGGAGGGAGGTGAAAGTGCTCGCACCTATGCCTTGGATGAAAAAGGGAAAAAGTATATTGACGATTGTTTTTTACTAACCGACAAACCTGTGCTTTATGTCTGCAATGTGGATGAATCTTCTGCAGCAAGTGGTAATAAGCATGTAGATGAACTTAGGAAAATTGTGAAAAAGGAAGATGCTGGATTTCTCATCATCGCTGCACAGGCGGAAGCAGAAATCTCAGAACTGGAGGATCAGCAGGACAGAGAAGAATTTTTAAAGGACCTTGGACTGCAGGAACCTGGCGTGAACAAACTGATCAGAGCCGCTTACGACTTGCTCAATCTGAAAACATTTTTTACTGTAGGACCCAAAGAAGCACATGCATGGACAATCAGAGATGGTATGAGCGCTCCGCAGGCAGCTGGTGTTATTCACAGCGACCTGGAAAGGGGATTCATCAGGGCAGAGGTAATGAAATATGAGGATTTTGTTTCACTGGGTTCTGAAAATGCATGCAAAAATGCTGGGAAATTTTATATTGAAGGGAAAAACTATATAGTACAAGACGGAGATATCCTTAATATTCGATTTAATGTATGAGTCCACTCTGAAAAATCAATTATCCACAGATTACACAGATTTACACAGATGTTAAAGTCTGATAATCAATGTTTTTAAAAAAAAAGAAAATGAACACAGATTTGCCGAAAACAAGTTTTCGGAGTGGAC
>CAZPVB010000101.1:0-13439 GCA_964589855.1 uncultured Bacteroidales bacterium | reverse complement strand
TTTGCCGGTTCTGCTATCAGGAGCCTTTCCATGGAAGCACGCATGACCATCTGCAACATGAGCATTGAAATGGGTGCACGCGGTGGGCTGATCGCTCCCGATGAAACTACTTATGCATACATTAAAGGGCGCGAATTTGCTCCCAAAGGAGCCGAATGGGATAAGGCAGTGGAATACTGGAAAACACTTCCCTCAGACCCCGACGCTGTTTTCGACAAAGAGCTGCATTTTAAAGCAGAAGACATAGAACCTATGATCACTTACGGAACGAACCCTGGCATGGGTGTAGGAATCAAAGGAAGCATCCCTTCACTACAGGATATCGAATCTTCATCTCAAAAATCTTTCCTTAAATCAATGGAGTACATGGGTTTTTCACCTGGCGAAATCATGGAAGGGAAACAAGTGGATTATGTTTTCATGGGAAGTTGCACCAACGGACGAATAGAAGACCTAAGAGCATTCTCTTCTTTTGTAAAGGGAAAGAAAAAAGCAGATAATATCACTGCCTGGATAGTACCCGGTAGCAAACAGGTGGAAGAACAAGCCAAAAAAGAGGGAATTGATAAGATTCTTCAGGACGCCGGTTTTGAGATTCGTCAACCGGGTTGTTCAGCCTGCCTGGCCATGAATGAAGATAAGATTCCGGTGGGAAAGTATGCCGTATCTACCTCTAACCGTAATTTTGAAGGAAGACAAGGACCCGGTGCGCGCACCATGCTTGCCAGTCCTGTCACCGCTGCGGCTGTTGCCATTACCGGGAAAATAACAGATCCGCGTACACTGCTTTAATTGTTTACCGAATAAAAAATATGAATCCTGTTATGCCTTTAGAAAAATTCACCATTCTTACTTCAACCTGCGTACCACTGCAGATCGAAAACGTAGATACCGACCAGATAACGCCCGCAAGGTTTTTAAAAGCCACCACCAAAGATAACTTTGGTGAAAAACTTTTTTATGACTGGCGATACGAAGCCATGGGAAAACCCAGAAAAGATTTTGTTCTCAACGATCCTACCTACTCAGGAAGTATACTGGTAGCAGGAAAAAACTTCGGCAGTGGAAGTAGCCGCGAGCATGCTGCCTGGGCCATCTACGATTATGGTTTTAAAGCAGTTGTATCCAGCTTTTTTGCCGATATTTTTAAAAGTAACGCGCTCAACAACGGACTTTTACCAGTACAGGTAACCGATGCTTTTCTGGAAAAACTTTTTCAGAAAATTGAAGAAAACCCTGCTACAGAAGTTGAGATTGATCTCGAATCCCAAACCATCACCATCAAAGAAACAGGTGATTCGGAAACTTTCGATATCAGTGCCTATAAAAAGAATTGCCTGATCAATGGTTTCGATGATATCGACTACCTGCTGAGCAAACAAAAAGAGATCGAGACCTGGGAAAAAATGAATGCCTGATTTTATGAACCATGAAGGGGCTCTGCCCCCGAAACCCAAAAACTTACCCAAGATGATAGAAATAATGGATACCACCCTGCGGGATGGAGAACAAACAACCGGAGTATCTTTCAATGAAGCAGAAAAACTTGCCCTTGCACAACTTCTGCTCAACGATATTCGTGTGAACCGAATAGAAATAGCCTCTGCCAGGGTATCAGACGGCGAATTCAAAGCTGCCCGGCGAATTACTGAATGGGCCGACAGAATGGGTTGCATAAACAAAGTAGAAATGCTTAGCTTTGTTGATGGTACCGCTTCCCTCGACTGGGTTGACAAAGCTGGTGGAAAGGTAATCAACCTCCTGTCTAAAGGTTCTCTGAAACATCTGAAAGGGCAACTGCGAAAAACTCCCCAACAGCATTTTGATGATATTCTTTTTGTGCTTCAGGAAGCTGAAAAAAGGGAAATTCTTGTGAATATTTATCTCGAAGACTGGTCGAATGGTATGATCAGTTCACCTGAATATGTATTCTTTATGGCAGATCAGTTGTCTAAAACAGGTATTAAGCGGATTATGCTGCCCGATACACTCGGTATTCTTAATCCTGATCAAACATACGAATTTTGCTCCACAATGCGGAAAAGGTATCCTGATGTACATTTCGATTTTCATGCGCACAATGATTATGACCTGGCCACTGCCAACGTTTTTTCGGCGCTTAAGGCAGGTATGAACGGTATCCATACCACTGTAAATGGATTGGGAGAGAGAGCTGGAAATGTCCCTATCTCAAGTGTTATTGGTGTATTGAATGACCATTTGAAACTCGAAAATACCCTGGAAGAATCAAAACTTTCGCGGGTATCTAAAATGGTGGAATTGTTCAGCGGTTTGAGAGTACCCGCCAACAAACCCCTTACAGGAGAATTTGTTTTTACGCAATGCTGTGGAGTACACGCAGATGGAGACAGTAAAGACAACCTTTACTTTAACCCTTTGCTACCTGAAAGATTTGGCAGAAACCGACAGTATGCACTTGGAAAAACATCAGGCAAAGCCAATATCGTGAAAAACCTGGAGGAACTCGGTATTGAACTATCGCAGGAAGACATCCTGAAAGTAACCAAAAGGGTGATTGAACTGGGCGACAGAAAAGAGAACGTTACCGCTGATGATCTCCCTTACATCATTTCAGATGTACTAAAAACAGACATTCACGATCAAAGCATTAAACTGATCAACTACAACCTGAGTGTGGCACGCGATATCAAACCAGTGGCATCACTAAGGATTTGTGTTGATAATGAGATTTACAACGAAACTTCAGTGGGCGATGGTCAGTATGATGCATTCATGAAAGCATTATGGAAGATCTATGACAAACTGGGGAAAAAGCATCCTCAACTGATCGACTATCTGGTTACCATACCTCCCGGTGGAAAAACAGATGCCCTGGTGGAAACCATCATTACCTGGGACATGAACGGTCAGGAATTCAAAACCCGTGGTCTGGATGCTGATCAAACTTCTGCAGCCATTAAAGCAACCATGAAAATGCTCAATATTATCGATCAACGTGAAAAGAGCAATACAGCCATCAAAGAAAAAGAAGAAGCGGGTATCAGCGAATAGAAGAACGAGTGGCGGTCATTTTACGATCGTGTGCTTTTGGCCGATTGAAACTGCGAAATATACAAACCGGATCAAACGAATATTTTATAAATTAAATGTAAACCCAATTGTAAAAGAAGATTTAAAATGGATTTAAAAATTGCAGTGCTACCCGGAGATGGTATAGGGCCCGAGATCATTGACCAGGCGATAAAAGTGACAGATGCAGTTTGTGAGAAGAAAAATCATAACCCACAATACAAGGTTGCACTGGTAGGAGCGGTTGCCATTGATGAAACAGGCGATCCTTACCCCGGCGAAACACACCAGATTTGCATGGATTCAGATGCTGTGCTCTTCGGTGCCATTGGCCATCCGCGGTTCGACAATGATCCTTCTGCAAAGGTAAGACCCGAAAAAGGACTCCTGGCAATGCGAAAAAAACTGGGATTGTATGCCAATATTCGTCCTGTTTCCACTTTCCCCTCCTTACTCCATAAGTCACCATTAAGGCAGGACCTGGTAGAAGGTGCTGATTTTGTTATCCTCAGAGAACTTACCGGCGGTATTTATTTTGGGCAACCCCAGGGAAGAACAGAAGACGGAAAAACAGCGTTTGATTCCTGCGTGTACCATGAATTTGAAATAGAACGAATTGCGCGGCTTGCTTTTGAGTTTGCCATGAACCGCAACAAAAGACTTACGATGGTAGACAAAGCGAATGTTTTGGCCTCCTCGAGGTTGTGGCGCGAAACATTCCAGAAACTGGCCAAGGATTATCCTGATGTAGAACTGGATTACATGTTTGTAGATAATGCCGCCATGCAGATCATCCAATGGCCGAAAAAATTTGATGTGATGGTAACGGAAAATATGTTTGGAGATATTCTTACCGACGAAGCAAGCGTCATAACGGGTTCGCTGGGTTTATTACCCAGTGCATCCATAGGTCTGCACACATCTGTTTTTGAACCTATTCATGGTTCCTATCCGCAAGCGGCCGGAAAAAATATTGCAAACCCTGTGGCCACCATCCTTTCTGCTGCACTGATGTTTGAATATGCTTTTAAAATGCATGAAGAAGCAGAAATGATACGCAAAACTGTTGCAAGATCCCTGGAACAGGGTTTTGTTACCGAAGATATCAGTAAGGATAATCCCCGCTCAACATCAGAGGTAGGCGACTGGATAGCAAATCAAATCCGGGAAAATTTTTAATACAAACGCAAGAAATATAAAAGAGAAAAGTATCTTTGCATGCCCGATTGTTTTCGGGCTTTTTTGTGTAAGGTAATTCATCAGAGACAATACGAATCTCAAAAATCTTTAGAAATTCCAGAAAATGAGGGTACTTAAATTTGGTGGCACTTCTGTCGGATCCATGGATGCGATATCAAAAGTGATAGAAATTGTAAAAAAACAGTATGTCGAAAATCAGTCAATTTCTCTTGTTTGCTCAGCCATGCAGGGCGTTACTGCAGGTTCGAATGAATTGACCGACAAATCGATAAAAGGAGAAGATATTTTCACCCTTTTAAAAAACATTGAGGACAATCATTATCAAACAGTAAGAACCTTTCTGGATGTTAAAAGACAAAACCAGGCACTGCTGGGTTTAAAGATCTATTTCAACGAATTGGAAGAACTTTTTGCCGGTATCAGAGCGCTGGGCGAAGCTTCTCCCAGAATTCGCGATAAGGTGCTTTCCTATGGGGAGTTGCTTTCCTGTTTTATGATTTCGCACATCATTGACCAGCATTGTGGTAAAGCAGTTTTTGCCGATACGCGTAAACTGATCAAAACCGATAATAAATTTGGTAAAGCAAACATAAAACCAGCACTTACCAATACATCACTTAAAGCATTTGTTGAAGACCACGCCGGTTATATTCCGGTTTTTACCGGCTTTATTGCCGGAAGCGAGACCGGTGAAACCACTACCCTGGGAAGGGGCGGATCAGATTACACCGCCTCCATTATCGGTGCAGCGCTCGATGCGGAGGAAATTCAGATATGGACGGATGTAGATGGCATCATGACCGCTGATCCAAGGCTGGTCAAAAAAGCCTTTTCTATCGACCAGTTATCATATTTCGAAGCCATTGAACTTAGCTTTTTTGGTGCGCGGGTCATTCACCCTCCCACTATGTTGCCGGCACAGAGGAAGAACATCCCTATCGTGATCAAAAATACCTTTCATCCGCATTTCAAGGGTACCGTTATTTGTCGAAATCCACAAACCAATGGTTCATTGATCAAGGGCATTTCGTTTATTCATGAAATCAACCTTATCACGGTGCAGGGCAGCGGAATGGTAGGACAAAAAGGGTTTAGCGGCAGATTGTTTAAAAATCTGGCCGATGTGGGGGTAAACGTGATCTTAATTACCCAGGCCAGTAGCGAGCATAGCATCAGTCTGGCGGTAAGCCCCGAAGACAGTGTGTTGGCCATTCAAGCCATTGAAGAAGAATTTGAACAGGAAATGGCGTTGAAAAAAATTCATAAACCCCATGTGGAAGAAGACCTGAGTGTGATTGCCGTAGTGGGAGAAAATATGAAAAATACACGTGGACTATCAGGACGCTTCTTCAGTGCTCTGGGGAGAAGTGGGGTAAATGTAGTTGCCATTGCACAAGGATCCTCCGAGTTAAACATTTCTACTGTCATCAGTCGTACAAACCTGGCCAAAGCCATGAATTCAGTGCATGATGCCATGTTTCTTTCACCGGTGAAAACCCTGAATGTTTTTTGTTGCGGACTGGGCAATATAGGCAGTACCCTACTCAAACAAATTGAAGAACACCAGGAATACTTAGAAGAACGCAGGCAACTGAAAATTAACCTGGCAGGCATTTGTAACAGCAGAAAAATGCTGATTGATGCTGAAGGTATCAATATCTCGAAATGGCGTGAGGAGTTTGACCAAAAAGGGATCAAAGGCAACGTAAACGATCTGATAACCCATGCCATCGAACTGAACCTTTCCAATGCTGTATTCCTCGATAATACTGCCAGCCCTGATGTGGCATCGCTTTACACAACCCTTTTCAAACATAGCATTTCTGTAGTGGCATGCAACAAGATCGCTGTTTCAGGACCCCTGCAGCAATACCATCAGAACAAAGACCTTTGCGCCCGCTTTGGGGTTGATTTTTGGTATGAAACCTCGGTAGGTGCAGGGCTGCCCATCATTAAACCCATTAATGATCTGATGATCAGTGGCGATCGCATCATCAAAATAGAAGCAATTCTCTCGGGCACCATTTCTTATATTTTCAACAACTACAAAGGAGATAAAACTTTTTATGAAGTTGTGAAAGATGCTCAGCAAAAAGGGTTTACTGAACCCAACCCCAAAGACGACCTGAGTGGATTGGATTTTGCCCGCAAAATGCTTATCCTCTCGCGCGAAAGAGGACTGGATCTGGAAATGGAAGATATTGAAATGACCCCTATTCTGCCCGAAAATGCCCTTCAGGCAGAGACTACAGAAGATTTTTATGAGGCGCTCCGGTATTCAGAATTTCATTTTCAACAATGGAAAGAAAAAGCAGAAAAGGAAAACAAAGCCATGCATTTTGTAGGAACCCTTCATGAGGGAAAGGTGAAGATCGGATTACAGTTTCTTGAGCCCACACACCCTTTTTACAATCTCAGCGGCAGTGATAATATCATATCGCTTACAACCAATCGTTACCTTCACAACCCCATGGTCATCAAAGGACCCGGCGCTGGTGCAGAAGTTACGGCTGCTGGTGTGATGGCAGATATGGTAAGGGTGGCGGCAAAATAAAAAATTTCAGTATATATGAAGAAACAAGTGAAGGTATTTGCCCCGGCCACGGTTGCCAATGTTGGTTGTGGATATGATGTGCTGGGTTTTGCCCTGCACAATCCGGGCGATGAGGTTTTGATGACAGGCAACGACAGTGGAAATGTAACCCTCGATCATATAGAGGGCGACGATGGGCTCTTGCCCCGCGACCCTGATAAAAATATTGTGACAGCTGTGGTAAAGTATTACTTTGAAAAAACAGGTATCAGCCAGGGTGTTAGCGTAAAATTGTTTAAAAAAATGCCTTTTGGCAGCGGATTGGGTAGCAGTTCGGCCAGTGCTGTGGCAGGGCTGGTCGCCATCAACGAACTCATGGGCAATTTGCTTACACGCGAAGAATTGCTGCCCCTGGCCATGGAAGGCGAAAGACTTGGGTGCGGCAACGCCCATGCCGACAATGTAGCTCCATCACTGCTGGGTGGTGTGGTGTTGATCAGAAGCTATGATCCATTGGATATTATTCGATTGCCATTCCCGGATAACCTGTATTGCGGTATTTTATACCCTCATATTGAGATTCCCACACTGCAGGCACGGAAAATACTGAAAACCAATGTTTCCATTACCGATGCCATCAAACAATGGGGCAATATAGGAGGATTGGTAGCAGGTTTTTGCATGCGCGATGTACAGCTTATCGGCAGAAGTCTGGATGATTATATTATTGAACCTGTCCGGGCCATGCTTATTCCCCATTTTTATGAGATGAGAAGTATTGCCATGGAAAACAATGCCCTTGGTTTTGGTATCTCAGGATCGGGACCCTCTGTTTTTACTTTTTGTGAAAGCAAAGAGACAGCAAGCGTTATCCTGGAGAAACAAAAGGAAAAACTAAAAGGAGATGGCATAGATGCCAATGCTTATTTCTCGGCCATCAACCCATTGGGAGCAACGGTAGAACCCTAAAAAAAGAAAAATGCAGTATTACAGCACCAACAAACAGGAAAAAAAGGTAAACCTTCGGGATGCCGTGCTAAGAGGACTGGCGGAAGATGGTGGATTATACATGCCTGAAACCATACCCCAGCTCCCCCCCTCTTTTTTTGATCATCTTGCAGAATCTACCTTACAGGAAACAGCAGAGAAAGTTGCCTCGGTTTTTTTTGCAGACGATCTGCCTGCAAGTGATTTGAAAGCAATCGTACATGAAACACTTGCCTTTCCTATACCATTGAAAAAGATCACCGGGGGCATATACTCTCTCGAATTGTTTCACGGACCTACCATGGCATTTAAGGATGTGGGAGCCAGGTTTATGTCGCGACTGATGTCGTATTTTATGCAACACGATCAGCGCAAACTAAAAGTTGTGGTAGCTACCTCAGGCGATACGGGCAGTGCCGTGGCTGCTGGTTTTTATGATGTGGAAGGCATTGATGTTTATGTCCTTTTTCCCAAAGGAAAAGTAAGTCCACTACAACAAAAACAGATCACCACATGGGGTAAGAATATTCATGCACTCGAAATCAATGGTACCTTTGACGATTGCCAGGCATTGTCAAAAAAAGCACTCAATGATCCTGCACTGAAAGGAGAATTTCTGCTTACCTCTGCCAACAGTATCAACATTGCCCGGTTGATCCCTCAATCGTTTTATTATTTTTGGGGTGCGGCCCAATTGCCGGGAGTATCAGATCCGGTTTTTTGTGTACCCAGCGGCAATTTCGGCAACCTGAGCGCAGGCATCATTGCTGCTCAGATGGGATTGAAAACAGAAAGATTTATAGCTGCTACCAACATCAATGATGTAGTTCCCGAATATTTCCGAACGCAAAAGTATGCTCCACGTCCTTCTGTGCAAACCATCAGCAATGCGATGGATGTAGGTGATCCGAGTAATTATGTCCGGATGATGGAAATTTTCAATCATGATCACTCGACATTCACGGATGCGTTGTATGCCTGTGCTTTTACCGACGAGGATACCCGCCAAATCATCAAGAAAGTTTTAAAAGAACATGATTATTTATTGGATCCTCACGGGGCCATCGCTTATTCAGGCGCCCTGGAATACCGGGAAAAAATTAATAAAGATGCACAAATTGTGATTCTGGAAACAGCCCATCCTGCCAAATTCCCGGAAACCCTGAAGATACATCTTGAGATATCAGGAAAACTCCCGCCCCAACTGGAAAGTGTAAGCAACAAAAAGGAAAAATTCATCTCGCTGGAAAACAATTACAAAGGATTGTTTGATATGATCGCAGACTGACGGGCAAATGATTCCTGCCCACAAAACACTGCTGTGTTGGGAGAATACCGCCCTATTTTGACCGTTCCATTTTCTCTGCTGATAGCATCCACAGACCAATGGTTGTGATCAATCCGTTGACGATAAGTATTTCGAAACCAAAGTTATACCCCCAAAATAACTGTTCTGAATAAACACTCAAAAGATAACTGATCACTGGTGAAAGCAGGCATATCAGAGGAACCCATTTATCCCTGACCTTACGACGGGTATACAATCCAAAAAAATACAACCCGAGGAGTGGCCCGTATGTATACCCTGCGATGGTAAAAAGTTTGGTGATCAGCGCAGCATCGTTGATGGCACGATATCCGATAATGACCATCATCACAATAACAGCGAACGAAATATGTACACGATAACGTATTTTTGTTATCTTCTCTTCTGTCATATCAGGGTTGCGCTTCAGACCTAAAAAGTCGATACAGAAACTTGTGGTGAGCGCTGTAAGGGTACCATCAGCACTGGAATAGGCAGCAGATACCAGACCGAAGAAGAACGTAAGTCCGGCAGCCATGCCAAGGTAGTTGATGGCAACCACCGGAAAAAGATCGTCAGAAGTTTGTGGTGGAACAATGCCATGCACATCGGCATACATCCACAACATAATCCCCAGAAACAGGAAAAGTAAATTCACAGGTATAAGAATAAAACCGAAGGTGAACATGTTTTTTTGGGCATCACGGAGGTTGCGGCAGCTAAGATTTTTTTGCATCATATCCTGGTCTAATCCTGTCATAACTATGGTGATGAACATACCGGCAAGAAGTTGCTTCAGAAAAAACCGCTGATCGTTTACATCGGTGATCATCATTTGCGTATATCCCAATTGACCCGCCTGAGACCAAACATCAGAAAAAGACATTCCCAGAGAACGAAAAATGATTATGATGGTAACAACAACCGCTGATATCATAAAAGTTGTTTGCAGGGTATCGGTCCATACAATGGTTTTAATGCCTCCCTGAAAAGAATACAGAAGGATAAGAATCATGAACAATGCCACGGTAAAACCAAAAGGTATGCCCCAGCGATCGAAGACAAATATCTGCAAAACATTCACAACCAAAAACATACGAAAAGATGCCCCTACCAAACGGGAAAGGATAAAATAAAACGACCCGGTTTTGTAGGAAGAGAATCCAAACCGCTGCTGAAGATAGGTGTAAATAGAAGTAAGATTGAGTTTGTAATACAGAGGGAGCAATACCATAGCGATTACAAAATAGCCGCCCAGATACCCCAGCACCAGCATCATATAGGAAAACCCTTCTGCTTTTACCAAACCGGGAACAGACATAAAAGTGACCCCTGAAAGGGTTGCACCAATCATTCCATAAGCCACCACGTACCATGGGGAATTACGATTGCCCAAAAAATAGGCTTCGTTTCCGGTTTTCTTTCGGATTGTGATGCGTGAAATAATAAACAAAAGAGAGGTGTAAACCAGAAAAGAAATAAGCAAAACCGCTGAAGACATAGGTTATGATGGATTTTTTTCGAAATTAAAAAACTTTTTTTAGGTCTTACTCCTCAACAGGAACATACATATGCATACGGTTATACCCCGCAAAGGTTCCCAATCCGCCCTCTATATTGGTATGAATAAACACCGTTTCAGAAAATGGAAAATCATCGCCAAAATAAAAATAATCATCAACGCTCGTGTGGTATCGATAATAGTTTTCATCGAGTTGATACAAAAAAACAAAAACAGAATCAATGGTATGCGTTACTTCATACTCTCCAATTGCAGATCCATCATAGTAGTAATCATTATTATATTGAAAATAATAGGATGTGATGGGATAATGCCTGCCCTCAGCTCTGAAGTTGTAAGTTTTTCCTTCACTATCAGCAAAAAAATCCAAACCTCTTTCCAACCAGAATGGTTCTTTCAAAATAAACGTGGTGTCGGGGTCGGATACAAACAAGTGACGTTGCATAAATGCTCCGGTGCGATAGAAATTTTCCTCATCATTTTTCTCTACCGTAAGGTTCCAGTTGAGCTGGTAGATGTTTTCCTCCCATCCCGATTCAGGGTCTTCGTAAAGATTTTCTAAAGTCAAAGAAACAATATTGATATCGTTAAGGGTATAGTCCGGGATTACACATTCAGCCGTCACCATCTCGCCGGCATCAGATTCAACCTTTAAGTGGTAGGTGTATCCGGGTTCAATGGCAATGGCATCTGCACTGATCATAAAACAACGATTGGTCTCTTCATAAGGTACCTCAACCATTTCATCTCCGCTTTTTCCTATCCATACCGTGGCTTTATCATTTACATCTTCGTACTGAGAAGGGTCGAGGGTATAGGGTTGCGAGCGATGCACAAACACTTTTATATTGGAACTCTGAGGTGAGATATAAGAATTGACTACCAGACGCGGCTCACTTCCGGGTACGTCAACATTTTCTGCCTCACTCACAAAAAAGTCCTCGCAACTGACAAACATAATTCCCAGTAAAATAAAAACCGGAATCCTTGCTGCTGCTTTTATCAGAAAAGAAAACCCTGCCAGATTTTGTCTATCAATTGATTTCATAATTCAGTATTTTTAATTAAATGGGGTTAAAATTAGATCAGTTTCTACAAGCATTTTCTATTGTTTTTACAATCATGATCCGGGAAGTGATTCACAACCATCGAATACAAGCGATTTCAAAATTTATAATTAACACTAACGGAAGGTATCAGCGGAAACAAACTTACCTGCATCAGTTTGCGCTGGGTGTAGTTCTGTTCCTGTCCCTGGTTGTAACCATCAGGATCATAAACTTCTCCCCAATAATAGTAAAACGGGTTTTTTCTGTTGTAGGCATTGTATACCCCCAGTTCAAAAGTTCTTTTAACGGGGCTTTTGAAAACCGTAAGCTCTTTGTGAAACTGAATAGCCAGATCAAACCTTTGATAAGAAGCCGCTCTGAAACTATGTTTTTTATCGTACACATTGGCACTGTTCCACCAGTTGTTTCCAAAGTTGGAAACCATCTCATCCTGGTTGGGTGTATGCCTGATCACGGGAAACCTTCCGGTACCTATGTCATACACATTGCCGGAGGCAAAAACCCATGTTCCACTAAGCGTGGTATTTTTTGAAATTTCATAGACAGCCACCACGGATACATCATGTCTGCGGTCATATTTCGCGTAATATTTCTCACCAAAATTGATATCGTCAAATTGTTTTTGTGTCCATGAAAGTGTGTATCCGATCCATCCGCTGAGTTTTCCTGATCTGCGCTGCACAAGAAATTCTGCACCGTACGACCATCCCTGACCGTGCGTTATATTGTCCTGCCAGGTAAAGGTTTCGGCTTCCGACGGATCATCGATCAGCAGAAATGATGCACCCTCCTTGTATCCGATGAGGTCGCTGGCTTTTTTGTAGTATCCTTCCACAGAAATCTCGAGGTTTCGTGCTATCCAGTCGTAAGCAAAGCCACTGGCAACCTGCCATGTTTTTTGCGGACGGATACGATCGGTTGAGGGCACCCATAAATCGGTGGGTAGACCGATACCCGTAGAACTCAGAAGATGTACATACTGATTCATGGACGCAAAAGATGCCTTCCATGAGAGATCAGAAAGAATCCTTACATTGGAAGCAAAACGCGGTTCCAGGTTTGGATAAGATTTCCCGTCGGCATAAAAGTGGGAAAAACGAATACCCGGATTGATTTTGACACCCTCTCCCAGAGTGATCTCATCTTCAATATACAGACCAGACTCCACAGACTGAAGAATCTCTGTATTTTGCTCCATCTGCCCAATATCATCATCGCGCAAAACAATGGCGCTGGGAGTGAATTTGTGTTGAATCGTCTGCACTCCGGCGCGAATATAATGCTGCGGAGAAGGGTTCCAGGTAAGATCATATTTTGCTCCTATGTCGCGTATCCCCGAATTATAACGCAGTTCCCATACACTGTTTTGGTTGTTTTGCAGATCGCGATAAGATTCTTCAGAGAATATCGTCAATTCATACTCCGAGAAAACCAAAGAAAGGTTGGCAAACAAGCGATCGTTGAAAATATGGTTCCACCGAACGGTTCCTGTAGCGTTTTGCCAGAAAAGTCCGGTTTCCATTCTGTCAACTGAAATCTGATCTTCCCATGAATCGCGGAAAAAGAACTTGTCGCGACCAAAATATCCACTAACGAATATCCGGTTGTTGGGATTGATATCATAATTGAATTTAGAGTTCAGATCATAAAAGAAATACCCGGCCTTTGTTTCTTCGGGTAAAAAGGGTCTTATGAGCAGATCGAGATAGGTTCGGCGACCGGATACCAGAAAAGATGCCTTGTCTTTGATCACAGGCCCTTCGAGGGTTA
>CAZPVB010000100.1:0-13448 GCA_964589855.1 uncultured Bacteroidales bacterium | reverse complement strand
CTTACGTGGCAACCACCGCGGTTGGATGTGGCGTATTGCAGTCCTTGTCCCTGTATTCCTCTCGGGTCATAAGCAGGCAGTTCCTGTTTTTTTACGCTCATAGACAGTTCCGGATGTCCATAGGATTCTGCCAGACGGTAGGAACCCAGAGCCATCTTTTTACCCAAAGAACCTTCGCTTCTTCCCATTCTTTTCACCCATTCCACCATACTATCAGCGTCTCCGAATTTTAGTCCCAATCCATCGAGTTCATCATCTTTGATGAACCCTTTTTCATACAGTTCCATTGCTGTGGCAACGGTAACACCGGCAGAAATGGTATCCATTCCCATTTCGTTGCACCAGAAATTGGCTTTAATGGCTGCTTTCATATCTTTTACACCACAGGCAGCGCTGAATGCCCAAACGGTTTCGTATTCGGGTCCGCCTGTTTCTATATCATCTGCTTTGGTGTATCTGCCGCAGGAAATGCTACATGCAAAGCATGATTCTCTTTTGATAAGGAATTTTTCGGCCATGGTTTCACCACTAACCTCCTCAGCATCATTGAAATACGTTTCCTGGAAGTTTCTGGTAGGAAACGATCCTGTTTCGTTGATAATATTTACCAATACATTGGTACCGTAAGTGGGCAGCCCGGCACCGGTTACACCATTATCTTTGATTTGTGCTCTGCCTTTTTTGGCTGATGCTCTGAGTGCTTCCGGATCGGCAACAGTAGGTTTTGTATTTCCTTTGATCACAATCGCTTTCAGGTTTTTACTTCCTACTACAGCGCCTACACCCGAACGCCCGGCTGCGCGATTGAGGTCGTTCATTACGGCTGCTATTTTCGACAGGTTTTCACCCGCAGGACCTATGCACAATACCTTTGATTTTTTCGGTGCATCTTTCATGAGGATGTTGGTGGTTTCAATGGTTGTTTTACCCCAAACGTTTGTGGCATCGCGAAACTCTATTTTGTCGTCTTCAATAAAGATACTTACGGGTTTCTCTGATTTACCCTCGATAATGATGGCATCATATCCGGCAAATTTCATTTCTGCGCCCCAGAAACCACCGGAGTTGGAGCTGGCAATAGTGCCCGTAAGAGGTGATTTGGTTACCACCATGTAGCGTCCGCCGGCAGGTGTTGGCGTACCGGTCATCGGACCAGTGGCAATAATCACTTTGTTGGCAGGATCAAAAGCATCAATGTTGGGGTCTACTTCATCAAACATGATCTTCGAACCAAATCCGCGACCTCCGATAAAACGGAGTGCTTCCTCATGCTTTAGTTCTTCAAATTTGAATGTTTTGTCAGTCAGGTTTATTCTGACCATTTTTCCTCTGTAACCGTGCATATTACAAAAATTTTAGTGAGAAAGATTTATTTTAAGTTGCCAGTATAAAGCAATCATTACTCCAAATTCTATAAAGCACAGTTAATTAGATATATGTGTTTTTTGTTAAGATGTTAAAAGAATAACATTTCATGAATTATGTTTGTTTTCTGAACACTATTCTATTATTTTTGTGTTTTAATTCTGTACACTGTTAAGTTTCTGTACACATCAAAAAAAGAGAATCTATGAAAAATCCGGTATTTTTATTTAGATTTATTATAAATTTCTGTTTTTTGGTGTGTTTCCTTATAAGTAATAGTAATCCAGCATGTTAAGAGATTGGCGTACAAATATAGTGGTTTTGGTCTTCAGTGGTTTGGTACTGCTGTTTATTGTGGCTCCTATTGCAGGGATGTTATTGAAAACGGGGATATCGGAGTACAGCACCACCCTTAAAGACCCTGAGGTGCTGAGCAGCATTCGTTTAACCTTGTTTGCCTCCATGGCTGGTACGTTGGTTTTTGGGGTGATGTCGATACCTTTGGCATACTTACTGGCACGCAAAAATTTTTTCCTGAAAGGATTGGTCAATGGATTGATAGACATACCGATTGTAATCCCTCATTCTGCAGCGGGTATAGCATTGTTGGGTTTTCTTGCCCGCGGCACACCTATCGGAGAGGCTGGTGAAGCAGCCGGAATCAGTTTTGTTGGTGGCTTGCCCGGCATTGTAGTAGCCATGGCTTTTGTGAGTCTGCCTTTTGCCATCAACGCCGCACGCGATGGTTTTCAGTCTGTGCCTTCCAAACTGGAAAAAGCAGCACTGAACCTGGGGGCATCACCTTTGCTTGTCTTCTTCACCATTTCTCTTCCCCTTGCTAAAAGATCGGTGATCAGCGGTCTGGTGATGATGTGGGCACGGGGGCTAAGTGAATTCGGGTCGATTATCATTATTGCCTACCATCCTATGGTAACGCCTGTTTTGATCTGGGAAAGATTTGCTTCTTTCGGTCTCAGTTATGCCCGACCGGTAGCAGCAGTATTTATACTGGTTTGTTTGCTCATTTTTGTTGTGATGCGTTTGTTATCAAAAAAAACGGTTCATGTTAGAAATTAAAAATATATCTGTTTCACTGGGTAATTTCTCCCTGGAAAACATCAGTTTTCAGGTTGAGCAAGGAGATTATCTTACGCTGCTGGGTTTGTCAGGAGCAGGGAAAACAGTGATGCTGGAAGTGTTGGCCGGATTGACCCGCCAAAGATCGGGACAAATACTGCTCAATGGAGCAGACATTAGTCATCAGCAAATTCAGCAGCGTTCTATGGGACTTGTTTATCAGGATATGGCACTTTTTCCGCACATGAAGGTGAGCGAAAATATTATGTATGCGTTGAACAGGAAAAAACTTCCGAAGCAGGAAAAAAACAAACGGCTGAAAGAAATCTCTGATCTTACCCATGCCGGCAATCTGCTCAACCGTTATCCTGAGACCCTCTCGGGAGGAGAAGCACAGAGGGTTGCCCTGGCACGAACACTTGCTTCCGACCCGCAGGTTCTGCTGCTGGATGAACCCCTGGCCAGCCTGGATGTGAAACTCAAAGACGATCTGAGGAAATTGTTGAGAAAGATCAATCAAACCGGGAAAACCATCATTCATGTTACCCATGACTATACCGAAGCTGCCACATTGAGCAACAAAGTGGCCATTATCGACAAGGGAAAACTGGTGCAATGGGGTGAACCCGCCGAGGTATTTCAAAATCCGGTTAGTGAGTTTGTGGCAAGGTTTAGTGGCGTGAAGAATATTTTTCAGTGCCGGTTTCTTAACAGGCAATCTCAGACAGGTGTTTTTTGCGGAATAACACCAGGAGGATTAAGCATTTATACCACCTCTTATTCAGAAAAAGAGGAGGTGCATCTGATTATTCCCGGCGAGGAGATCATTGTTTCGGAAAATGCCATGAAAACCAGTGCCCTGAATCAAATGGAGGTAACTGTGAGAAATATCTGGCATTTTCAGCATTTCACAGAAATCATGGTACAAAACAGTGAGGAGTTTTTTGTGATGATCAGCCAACAGTCTGTTGAAAACCTGGGGTTGAAACCCGGCAGAAAAGTATGGATCAGTTTCAAGGCCTCGTCTGTAAAGATATTATAAAGCAGGAGAGCAATGATCCTGCACAAGAATTGGTTGCTAATTTTTAAACCTTTTACACATGAATAAAAAAGATTTGATTCAAAAAGAGATCATCCGCAAATCGCATTTGCGAAGTCTTGAATTTGGGGTACAAAAAGAGCAAAAATTTCCCATCAAAATCCTCAGTGGCAACGAAGTGAAATCCAACCTGCTACGCAATGAATATTTACTCAATGTGGCAGCACCTTTTATGCAGATCATTTATGAAACGGTAAAGGATTCTGGTTTTTTCATCCTACTTACCGACAACAATGGTTGTATACTCAGGTCGGTAGGCGACCCGGATATCATTGCCGAGTCAGAAAGGTTGAATATGGTGGTAGGCGCTTACATGAATGAAGAAAATATAGGTACCAATGCTATGGGTACTGCCATCAGTGAGAACCAACCCATTCAGGTTACTGCCAAAGAGCATTTTATATCGGCTTACCACCGTTGGACATGCTCAGCTGCACCAATACACAACAACGAAGGAGAGATCATAGGAAGTTTGAATCTTACAGGTGAGAGTCATTTGGTGCATCCTCATACATTGGGTTTGGTAGTGGCATCGGTGCGCGCTATCGAAAACCAGATCAAAGCAGAAAGCACACAGAAAAGACTCAATGAAACATTTTATTATCTCAAATCTATTGTAGAATCTGTTTCTTCAGGAATTATGGCATTAGATATTGATGGCAACATCAAAACCATTAACAAGTTTGCCTGTAATATGCTGTCTCTTGAGAAAGAGCAGGTGCTGGATCAAAGTGTGGAAAAGTTGATACCCCATTGGCGCGACATCATCAATCGCTTTCAGCAAGGTGAGCATTATATGGATATAGAAACCACCTTTCCGCACAATGCGGGCACAGAAAGGTATGATTTGAGTGCTTATCCAATCCTTGACAGTAATGATAAGATCATTGGGATGGTAGTGGTAATCAAAGGTATCCAAAAAATTTTCAACCTGGTGAATAAATATGCTGGTATGCGTGCGCATTATAAATTTAAAGATATCATCGGGAAAAGTCCGGAGTTTACACAGGTGATTGATCATGCAGAGAAAATCTCTGCTTCCACCTCTACTGTGCTGCTGATGGGCGAGAGTGGAACGGGGAAAGAACTGATTGCCCAAAGCATTCACAATGCCAGTCCGCGCAAGAATTCTGTTTTTATTGCCGTGAATTGCGGCGCCATCCCCAAAAATCTCATTGAGAGTGAATTGTTTGGATATGAAGAGGGTGCTTTTACCGGTTCAAAAAAAGGCGGGCATGCCGGTAAATTTGAGCTTGCCAACGGGGGTACCATATTTTTGGATGAAATCGGTGAAATGCCCCTGGATATGCAGGTAAACCTTCTGCGTGTTTTGCAGGAAGGCTATGTGACCCGTGTGGGAGGGTCGAAAAACATTGATGTAAATGTAAGGGTGATTGCCGCTACCAAAAAAAATCTCATTGAAGAACTAAAAAAAGGTACCTTTCGCGAAGACCTTTTCTACCGATTAAGCGTAATCCCTCTGTTTATACCACCTCTGAGAAAAAGAGGAAGGGATAAGATACTTCTTTTTCAATACTTCCTGAACCAGAAAGCACAGAAACTTTACAAACCGATCCCGGATATACCAGACAAGATTATGGATCAAATAAAAGGATATGATTGGCCGGGAAATGTTCGGGAACTGGAGAATTATGCCGAGAATATTGTGAACTTTAATGGCATCAGTAGTTTTGATATCATTAATGCCGTCAACTCTCAAACTGCGCCATTTTCAGAAAAAAAGGAAGGTACAATCAGGGAAGAGAATCATTCTTCCGGTGTTTTTGCCTTCAATGATAGCGAATCTTTCATGACACTTGAGGAAATTGAAAAACATACCATCAGGGATTGCTTCGAAAAGTTGCATGGCAATATCTCTCAGATCAGCCGCAAACTGGGTATAAGTCGCACTACGCTTTACTCAAAAATGAAAAAGTATAACATTTCTGAAAACTGAGGTGATCCTTTATGCCTTTGAATGCAAATTTTATGGGAGACTGATTAAAACACATCCACCAGACTTTATTGATAAGCGCTATTTATTGTAGTTATTGCATGCTATCCAAAACAAAAGAGACGCACCCGAAGGCGCGCCTCTTCATCATTGATCTCCGGGATTTGGGGATGATTGTCAATGTTTTAT
Organism: uncultured Bacteroidales bacterium; assembly: GCA_964589855.1. Taxonomy (GTDB): domain Bacteria; phylum Bacteroidota; class Bacteroidia; order Bacteroidales; family UBA7960; genus SKVR01. The sequence goes on along the minus strand of CAZPVB010000100.1, from coordinate 7,764 downwards.
TCAGGATTCTGAAACGTGGATAACCTCCACTTCTTTTTTGCTCCAGATGCTTACTTTGCGTTTTGTGGAAAGTAAGATCTGGTACATGGCCGGCACAATTACCAGCGTAAGGAAGGTTGCCACCGTAAGTCCGAAGATCACAGTCCATGACATAGGACCCCAGAATGCGGCGTTGTCGCCACCAAAATAAATCTGGGGGTTAAATTCGGTCATCATGGTTACGAAGTTGAGATTTAGTCCTATAGCAAGAGGCAATAAACCAAGTACTGTAGTTATGGCGGTAAGAATTACCGGACGGAATCGTGTTTCACCTGCCTCTTGTATGCATTGTAGTGAAACTTTAGGATCGAGATATTTGTCTTCCGGTACATTCAGTTCATCTCTTTTCCTGTCATGCAGATAATCTGTAAAATCCAGCAATACGATGGCATTGTTTACTACCACACCGGCTAAACTGATGATCCCGATACCCGTCATAATCACCACAAATTCCATATTGAAAAGTGCCAGGCCAAAGAAAACACCGGCTGTGCTGAATACCACACTCCCAATGATGATCAGGGGTTTTAATACCGAATTGAATTGCGTTACCAGGATAAGAATAATAAGTGACACAGCAATGACCATGGCAGTAATGAGGAATTCCATAGATTCTGCCTGCTCCTGTTGCTCGCCCGTAAATTCGTAGTTGTATCCCTCGGGCATATCATAATCATCGAGCAGATCTTTGAGTTCCTGGTTGATCTGGTTGGCATTATATCCGGGCAGAACATTGGATGTAAGTGTAATGACCCGTTTCAGGTCGATCCTGTTTACCGACCCATAGGTCTTACTGTATTCAACATCAGCTACGGATGAAATGGGAACCTGCATGATTCGACCGCTGCTCTGGCTTCGGAAAGTGATGCTTTGGTTCAACAGGCTCGACAGGTCATTCCGGTAGTCTTCCTTCAGGCGCAGTTGAATGGGGTATTCTTCCTCACCCACCTTAAAGTCTGATACATCAAGTCCAAAGAGTGCTGTACGGATGGTATTGGCAACAGAGTATGTTGAAAGTCCAAATCTGCGGGCTTTCTCCCTGTCTATGTGCACAACAATCTCAGGTTTATCAGTATCCAGGTCTTTTCTCAGTCCTTCAATTCCCTCAATGGCAGATTCTTCGATCATTTGCTGCACATCGGCGGTAATGCTGATGAGCCGGTCAAACTCTCTGCCGGAGATCTCGATATTCACAGGTGAACCTGTTGGAGGTCCGTTCTGATTTTTGGCGATGTTGAATTCAATTCCAGGATAAGATTCCAGCAATTCATCACTGATCTCTGCCATGACATCATTGGTATTGATTCCTTCGCGGTTTTCAAACTCCACAAAAGTAACCGTTATACGACCCCGGTTGGGTGTGTCTCCCGATGCCATTTCAAATTCACCCACAGCACCCTGGCCAACAGTAGTGAGTACAGATTTTACAATATGCCGGTAAGGTTCAATGATTTCCTCTACATGATTTTCAATTTCCTTGATCTTTCTGTCGGTCTCTTTGATGTCTGTTCCAATGGGCAATTCAGCGATAATATTCACATATTGAGGTTCGTTGTCCGGGAAAAATAAAACATTGGGACTTCTTACTATAAAGAAAGCAATAGACAGGATGAGAAATACAACTGTCCCTCCCACGAAAAAATAAGGGTTTTTCCCTCTGAGGGCAAACTTCAATGTTCTTGCATACAATCGTTCGTTGAAAGGGAGTAGTTTTTGCCTGAAAAACTCTGAAAGTTTTCGGAAAACAAAATAGCCGATGGCAACCAGAAAAGCTATGAGCAAGAAAATATTGCCCCATAGTGTAATGCCCAACAAGTGTAAAATAATACTTATTGATGTAAACAATGCAATGAAAATAAGACGGTTGCGTGTAATTCTTTTTCTGTTTTGGTTTCTTTCTTTTTCTTTCTCATCTTCGTTGCCTTTGAGCTGTTTGAAAAAAGAATCAGAAAATACAGGAATGATTACCAGGGCAACAAATAGTGACGAAGTCAAAACGATGATCAGGGTAAGGGGTAGAAATTTCATAAACTCACCCACAATTCCTGACCAGAAAGCCAGGGGCAGAAAAGCCGACAGGGTAGTGGCAGTGGAGGTAATGATGGGCCAGGCTATTTCACCAATTCCCATACGGGCGGCTTTCATGACCGGAAAACCTTTTTCTACATAGCGGTAAATATTATCAACGGCCACAATAGCATTATCAACAAGCAACCCCAAAGCAAGGATCAGAGAAAAGAGAACGATCATGTTGATCTGCATATCTGCAACACCAAATACCACGAAAGATATGAGCATTGACATGGGAATGGCGATACCCACAAAAAGTGCATTTTTCAGCCCCAGGAAAAAGTATAGCACCAGCACAACAAGTATCACTGCCATGATCACACTGTTTTCAAGGTTGCTGAGTTGGTTTCTGATCTCCTCCGACTGGTCGTTGGTAATGGTGATATTAAGTCCTTCGGGCAGACTGCCGTTTTCTTTTGCTTCATCGATTATATTAAAGATCTGATCGGTAGCAGAAAGCAGGTTTTCCCCCGATTTTTTTACTACCTGAAGCGATACCACCGGTTGCTCATCCAAACGGGCAAAGCTGGAGGGATAGGCTTGCGTGTCTTCAATACTTGCCACATCGCGAAGATGAACAATATTGCCTCCTTCCTGCTTAATGATAATTCCTTCCAGTTCTCTTACATCCTCAAATTCTCCTATGGTACGCACAGCCCAGCGTGTGTAATCATCAAAAAGGATGGAACCTCCAGAGATAGAGACATTTTCCTGATTGATGGCATTCTCAATATCTGTAAAACTTAGTTCCAGTGCATCGAGTTTTATGGGGTCTACATTGATCTGTATTTCTCTTTCATCCAAACCTGTGATATCCACTTTTGATATTTCGGTAATCGCTTCAAACTCTTCTTCCAGAAAATCGGCGTACCTTTTCAATTCGTTGATTGAATAATCGCCTGAGAGGTTGACATTGATGATGGGAAATTCAGAGAAATCGATATCTAACACAACAGGATCTGAAGGCAGATCGCCCGGCAAATCACTTTTCACCCGGTCTACCGCATCTTTTACATCCTGCAGTGCATCTTCAATTTCAATATCGGTTTGAAATTCCACAAAAATAGAGGAATTGTCCTGGGTAGAATTGGAAGAGAGTTTTTTGATGCCCGTAACGGTGTTGATCTCATTTTCAAGGGGTCTTGTAATGAGGTTTTCGATATCAATGGGTGGGTTACCCGGATATATAGTTTGTACCATCACGGTTGGTATCACCACATCGGGAAACAGTTCTTTGGGCAATGATTGGTAAGAGAAAAAACCAAATACAGCCAATAAGAGTGTAAGCAGGAAAATGGTGTTTTTATTTTTTAACGCCGCCGTGGTAAGTTTAAAATCACGTATCTTTTTCTTCTGAGAATCTTGTTGTTCGCTCATAATTTTATCAAATAGTTATGATTGATAATACTGACTGATGATGTGTTAGAATGGAAAAAATTAATCTCTGTTGTTTGTTTGCGCCAGAGAAAGAGGGTTTTGAACAATTTCAATCCGGGTACCTTCCGAAACCTGATTGTGTCCTTCTCTGATTACAAGATCACCAGCGCTTAGGCCTTCTTCTACCAGTGTTTGTCCTTCGCCACTTTCCCCACGCTCAATGTAAACCTTTTCGGATATCATATCTTCCTCCTGATTTTCCCGGGCAACATATACAAAATGGCCCTGTGTGTCCTGTTTAATTATAATGGAGGGAATCACCAGGGCATTTTCGCGGGTAAAGGAGTTTACGCTGATATTGGCAACCATATTGGATTTGAATTTTCCGTCTGAATTGTTGATCAGGAGTTGTAATGTAAAAGTTCTGTTTTCAGGATTGATGGTATTTCCTAATCTGTGTATTTTTGTTTTGGTTTCAAAGTCGGGGTAGGAGGGGAACCGGAGTATTACACTGTCGCCCGGGTTTACCACGGGCAGAAACGATTCAGAAATTTCAGCATTCACGTAAAGTTTATTCAGGTTTACGATATGCATTACCGGATTACCGGGCATGGCAAGTTCGCCCTCTTTGGCGAAAATATCATCAATAATACCACTGAAAGGTGCTTTAATAATGCTCATTTCAAGTTGCGATTCCAGCGAGTTGAGTCTATCCTGCGTTCTTTCATAATTATTTTTTGCTTCCAGGTATTGTATTTCACTGCCAATTTCCTGATCCCAAAGCCCTTTTTGTCTTTTATATACGGTTTCTGCCAGCGAAAGGGCATTTTTTGTTTCAGCAATGTTGTTTTCAATCACTGAAGTATTGAGTCTGGCAAGGGTTTGACCTTTTGATACCGTTTCACCTTTGTTTACCAATATTTTTCTTATCTGCCCGTTGGTTTCCGGACTTATGGTTGCTTCTTCAACTGCTTCCACGGTGCCATTTACCGTTACATAATGGGTAAATGTTTCTTCCTTAAGTTCTTGCGTGGTCACTTTTAGTTTCTGGCGGCTGCGGGTTTGTATCCCCATATCCTCCAGTTTATTTTCCAAATCAGCAACTTTTTGGTTTAAATCTACAATCTCCTGGTTGTATTCAGAGATTTGTTGTTTGATCTCTTCAGGGTCATCAGCATTATCATCTGCATTGCCACTGCAGGAAGTTAAAAGCAGCAAACCCAATGCAAAAAAGGTTGCGAAAACGGGTATCTTTTTTATCGGATTATTTTTATTTGTCTTCATTTTACAGGTATTTTTATGAATTCAATTATATGTTATATTTAGTTTAAGTGATTATAATCTGTCTAATGCTTTTTCGAGTTTTGTTTTGGCTTCCAGGAGTTCAAACATAGCGTTTACAAAATTTGCCTGTGTAGTGAGCATCTGATCACTGGCTTGTGTAAGTTCAAGACTGGTAGCCATTCCTTCACGAAACATGATGCGCGTTCTGTCCATGATTTTTTCTGCCAGTTCGAGATTTTCTTTTTCGTTGTTAAAACTTTCCATGGCTGTATTGATCTCTGCAGAGGCTTCCTGTTTTTGTAAGAGTAAGGATTGAAAAATACGCTCCTTATTGTTTTTTGCTTTTTCCAGTTCGATTTTGGCCTGCTGTACTTTTGATCTTCTCAACCCGCTTGAGAAAATAGGAATGTTGAGGTTTAAACCAATGATAGAGGTAGGAAACCATGATTCACCGCTCTGGAAAAAGTTAAATTCATTTCTTTGAGCGCTTTCCTGGCGTGTATAAGAGGCGTTTATGCTGGGCAGGTAAAAACTAATCTCTCTGCGGTATGCCATCAGTTGCATCCTTTCCTGCGATTCCATGATCCTGAAATCAATATGATTGGCAGGGTCAAAATTTTGAACCGAAAGAATTTCGAGCGAAACATTTTCAAATAAAGACTGAAGGTTATCTGATAGCAGCAGTTCATTTTCCACATCCATCCCCATTTGAAATTTAAGCATATCAAGGGTTATTTTTTCCTGCCTTGCAAGGTTGTTGATGGTGTTTTTCATGTTGGATACCGTGAGTTTGAGCTGGTCTACATTGATGGCATCGGTAAACCCCGCCTCAAACAGTTTCTCTGTTTCACTGAGGGTTTTTTCCATATTGGTAAGATTTTCGCGGATAATGGCAAGATTTTCAGAACTTACCAGCGCCAGGTAATAGGTTTGGGTAACCATACTTTTCACTTCTGTTTCCGATCTTTGATAATTTCGTTCTGAAAGTTCCCTGAATACTCTTGCTGCCTGCAATCCAACAATATAACTCCCATCAAAAACCAACTGGCTTACTGTACCTGTAAGGGTAAGGTTTTGCTCTGTTCCAAACTGTATTTCCTGAAATTCTCCGGGTTCGCCTCCGAAGAACTCCGCCGGGACAAGATTTGTGGGTATATCCAGATAGTATTGGTAACCTGCTGTGGCATCCACCTGGGGTAAACCGCTGGCCGTGATTTCCCAAACCTGCTTATCGGCAATACGAGCATCGGCTTTGGCGTTGATAACTTCATAATTATGCTCCAGGGCATATTCAACAGCTTGTTCCAGAGATACTTCCATGGGGGTATCCGTTTCTTCCTGGGCATACAAAAATCCGGCAGTAAATACCAGGATGAAAAAAACCGGTAGATTCATTTTGGTAATGACGTTTTTTTGGGGTTGCATACTGTAATTTTTATGGTTTTTAATGAATAATGGTTGCAAAATTAGTTCTGTGACTGTTTCTGAAAAAATCAAAATCGGTGAATAGGTGAAATAAAACGGTGAATACCTCTTTTGGCGGATAAATATGAAAAAGATCAGCTTTGGTTTGCATGCTTGTTTTCAAGAATTTTTTCCAGGTGTGCCAGTCCTTTTTCATTTGAAATCCCTCTGATATGATAAACAAAAAGGGTTTGAAAAACCTCTGCAAGAGAATACTTCTCCAACGGTTTCCATAGCTCCGTCTGGTACATTTCCATGCGGGAAACGTAGGTATGCGCAATGATCTCATAATTAAGGTCTGTTCTGTAGATGCCTTGTTCAATCCCTGCCCTTATATTATCTATGATATGGTTATATACCTCTTCGCGTTTAAAAGAAATTACCTCTTCCCAGATGTCGGAATAATATTTTTGCAGGTCGTAAGTGAAAGAAGGGTTGGAATTCTTTAATTGTTCGGTAAAAAAACCTGTCATCATCATGAGTTGGTCAATAGCATTGGATCCGGGTTGATTCAGTGCTTCACTGATTCCGCATTTTTGCGTTTTGATCAAATAATCGATCACTTTGGCAACCACATCTTTTTTATCCTTAAAATGCAGGTACAAGGTTTTTTTCGATACCCCCAGTTCTCTTGCCAGGTCGTCCATCGTTATGCTTTTGATCCCGTATTTGTAATATATATCAGCAATTTTCTGTATGATTTCCTGCATATAAAAATTATTCTTTTAAAATTACGCTGTACATCGTTTACCGATGTTTATTTAAGATAAAGTTTATGTAAAACTTTGGAAACTTCGGGCATTAAAAAAGTTTCCAACGTGTAACAGAAGTTTTTCTGATTTGTTTTCCGTCCCTTTTCATTTAGCTATTTTTTTCTTTTAATTTTGCGGTTGTTTGCATGAACAGAAGTATGATAATATTATAGACACGCACGCGGATGATGAAGATAAACGGAACGCAGATTACGCAGATTTCTTCTATCAGCGATTATCTGCAAAATCAGCGTCATCAGCGTTCTGATACTAATTGTGGAAAATTATGAACAGATGAAGTTATAAAGGCGCAAAAGTAAGGTGATGTCATGGTTTTGCGATTAAAGGATTGGTTTATTGATGGCAGATGGGTGGGTTTTCTCGCAATGATGTTCTTTTGTTTCACGCAATAAAGTTTTTTTGTTTCACGCAAAGGCGCAAAGACGCAAAGGCGTCAACGGGTGCAGCGCAGGGCAATATCAACCGGGCCAAGACAATAACATTGACACGCACATGGATGATGAAGATAAATGGAACGCAGATTATGCAGATTTCTTCTGTCAGCGATTATCTGTAAAATCAGCTTCATCAGTGTTCTGATACTAATTGTGGAAAATTATAAACAGATGAAGGCGCAAATGGACAAAAGTAAGGTGATGTCATGGTTTTGCGATTAAAAGATTGGTTTATTGATGGCAGATGGGTGGGTTTTTCCCGCAATGCTGTTCTTTTGTTTCACGCAATAAAGTTTTTTTGTTTCACGCAAAGGCGCAAAGAC
>CAZPVB010000099.1:7501-13451 GCA_964589855.1 uncultured Bacteroidales bacterium | reverse complement strand
TTTTTAAGTTCTATCATCGCTCCTGTTGTAGCAGGAACATTGCTTGCCTGGAGCATCAATGAGAGTTTAAACATCATAGCTGCTCTATTGGTTCTGATTACCGGAATTGGTTTACATATAGCAGTAAATGTTTACAATGATATTTACGATACAATTCAGGGCACCGACAAAGTAAATGTTCACCGAAACGAATCGAGTGGTGGTTCGGGTGTTTTACAGGATTTCCCTGAGTTGATGCCCAAAATGTTTACCCTGGCAAGGATGGGTTTGATCGTTGCCCTTTTGGGTACGGTGGCGCTGATGTTTTTTGTACAACGTGAATATTGGCCACATCTCTGGATTCTATATCTGGTAAGTGCCTTCTTTAGTAAATATTACACCGCACCCCCTGCAAAACTTGCCTATCGGGGATTAGGGGAAGTATCGGTTTGGCTGGCATTTGGACCTATGGCGGTTCTCATTGCCACTGTAGGTCAAAACATCGCTTTTCACCATCAGGTGCTTATGCTGATGCCCATGACCGGTTTCAGCACACTTTCCATTTTGTTGGCCGGGCAAATGATTGATCTGGATGCAGACCGGGACGGTGGTAAACATGGAGTAGCATCTCGCATGGGCACGCGCGTCACGTCCATCATTTATTTATTGGTGCAATTGGCTATAGTGGCAAATGCCATTATCCTTTTTGTTGAGTTTCCAGGAACAACCTGGCCCTTTTTACTAATTCTGATTCCTTACCTCCTGATCTTCCCAAAAGCAGCAGGCATCATTTTAAAAAAACACCATGATGCCGATCAATTAAAAGGGGGTGCAAAACTAACTGTTCTGATGCATATTATATTCTCTTTTTTCCTTATTGTCGGATTAATCCTCCATTTGGTCTTATAAAAATAATGAATAATATATATATTTCAGGTTTAAACTGTTGCAATAATGTGTAACTTCGCCGCTGCGAAAAAAGTACTGAAAACTGTCAGGATATCCTTTTTTTATCAACCATAAAACAAGACCAATATCAGAATCAAAAATTTAATCATCAGACTGTAAAAACACAAAATTAAACAGGTTAAAATGAAAGAGAAAATTGCTATTTTGGGAGGAGGGAATATCGGCACTGCCTTTGCCAAAGGTTTGCTGAAAAGTAAGCTTTATGAAGCAGAAAATATTATTGTTACACGGCGACGAGTATCCATGCTCTATTCACTGGCAGAAAAAGGTGTGATAACAAGTTCTGACAACACCATGGCGGTAAAAGCGGCGCATGTCATTATTCTGGCAGTGAAACCCCAACAGGCACCGGAAATTCTGGAGGAAACAGCACCCTTTCTTGAAAGTGAAAAGCATATTATACTTTCACTGGTAACAGGAATTGGCACAGTCCAGATCAAAAAAATGGCACAAACCAACTGTCCGGTTTTTCTGGCAATGCCCAACACTGCTCTTTCTATTTGCGAATCGATGACCTGTCTGGCGCACGAGGACGAACCCGAGGCATCACGAGAGAAGATCATCAACCTTTTCAATCATTTGGGGCATTGCCAGGTAATACCCGAAGACCTGATGGGAGCAGCAACGGTGCTGGCAGCTTGTGGAATTGCCTTCGCCCTGAGATTTTTAAGAGGAATTTCGCAAGGGGGTATTGAGATTGGTTTCGGTTCTGAATTATCAACCCTTATTGCTGCACAAACGCTCAAAGGAGCTGCAAAACTGACACAAGAAACCGGAAACCATCCGGAAAGAGAAATTGATAAAGTAACCACGCCCATGGGTATCACCATTTCCGGGCTCAACGAAATGGAACACAATGGGTTTAGTTCGGCGCTGATCAAAGGACTTCTGGTTTCTTACCATAAAATTGAAAAGTTGAACCAAAAAAATCAATTCTGATGCATAAAAAATTCATCATTAATGAAGGCAGATTAAAATTGGATGTTGTTGATCAGCATGTAGACATTGCTTCTGATCATACTACAACAAACGGAGGTGGTTGGTGGCATATTGATGAAGAAAAGAAGATCATTTGGCTGTATGGCAGAAGTATGCGCTTTGGATCTGCCCCTCAAAATGAACTAAAAAAAATCATTCAAGAGGGTAAGCATGATTATCCGGGATACACCTTCTATCATAGTTTTGCTTACGAACCGGAAACAGCAAAAAAATTATCTGTAAGGCTAAATCCCTGAATTTGCCTTACCTACACTAATTCACTAAAAAACAATTCCATATTATTTAACGAAAGCATGGCAGTAAACAACAGGAGAGATAGATACTCTTCTCTGATATTTATTGTTTAATCCCTAAAGAAGAAACTCTCAATTGTTTCCTAAGATTATGAAAAGATGAACGAAAATGATCAATTATTAAGAAAAATGATTCATGTTTTCACCGGATTAACCATTTTTATGCTGAGTTATCTGGTTGAAAGGCATGTTTTGTTATCACTGATCATAGCCGGATCACTTTTCGCCTTTTTCACCTATCCCTTTCCCTATTTCAATTTCATACATCAAACATCCAGAAAAAGTTATGGAACACTTTTTTACCCTGCCGGCATTCTGAGCGCTTTCATATTGCTGTATCCTAATGATATCAATTTTTTCCGGGTGGCTCTGCTGGTTTTAACGCTTTCCGACACCTTGGCCAATTTTGGTGGCAGTATAAAAAAGGGTAATTATTATATAAAGGTCACTCATGAAACAAAAAGTATATATGGAATCTTCTTTTTCACCCTTTCATCCGCACTCATTTACCTTGTTTTACTTTCGCAATCATTCTCTTTTTCCTATTTTCTGCTTCTAATAATCCTGTCTATACATCTTGAAGTAATATCATTTCGTGGATCAGACAACCTCAGCATCCCATTGGGTCTTGCACTATTCTTCAGTATAACCCAAAACTTTCAAGATCATGCTTTCTATGGCATCATTTTGCTTGTCATAGCATTCGGAATGGGTAGTTTTTTTTTATTCAGATTACGAATATTAACCCGTTGGGGCAGTTTATTTGCTTATTTTCTGGGTGTGTATCTGGCGGGTATTTTAGGATGGAAATGGGCATTTCCTGTGATCCTGTTCTTTGTTACCTCCGTAATTTTTACAAAAATAAACTCCCGCATCAACGGCAAGATCAAACTCGCCTCACAAAGAAACATTTGGCAGGTTTTGGCCAATATCTTACCTGCTGTTATCAGTTCCGCAATATACCTTATTACAGGAGAACAGTTTTTTATTTATATATTTATTGCACTGATAGCAGCAGTTACTGCAGATACCTGGGCGAGTGAAATAGGACCGGTGTTTAATAAGCAATGTTTTTCCCTTTACGACTTCAGGTTTCACAATGCAGGCATATCAGGAGGTATATCCCTGGCTGGTACTTTGGCAGCGTCTTTTGCAGCTTTGCTGATCAGTGCCGTTTCATGGTATATTTTCTTTGATGTATTTGAGATAAAAAAGGTAATGCTCATCGCGATGTCGGGTTTAATGGCATCTTTTGTTGACTCATTTCTGGGTGCTTTTCTTGAACCAGGATTGATCCGGAAAAAGTTTTTCAAATACAACACATCTAAAGAAAAAATAACACCCAACGACATAGTTAACATTACCGCTTCTCTTTCTGCACCTTTGTTTTTGCTGATGATATGGCAACATTTTTAAACTCTGAATAAGAAAAAGAAATCAAAAAGTGAACTGAAAACAGATAAACAACTATAACTCTGCTTTCATCTGTTTATAATTTGATTAAATAGGTCAGATGGAGCTCGCCAAAAAACCAGTTTTGTAATTTTCTCCGTGTTGCGTAATTATAATCATCCGCGTGTGTGTCAAAATTTTTGTCATGGCTCGGTTCATAAGAAGTTGAGAAACACAAATAAAGAAGATACTTTACAGAAAAACCATCTTTTGATGGGCCGAAAAAGAAAAGTAAAAAAGATTTGTCTATAAAAAAAATAATTCCGTACTTTGCACTCCCAAAAAAACGGATAAAAATATAGTTATCATATAAAAAATATATTCTTAAGATGTCACGTATTTGCCAGATTACAGGAAAAAAACCCATAAGCGGTCATAACGTTTCTCACTCGAACATAAAAACAAAAAGAAAATTTTACCCCAATCTTCAGGTAAAAAAGTTTTATATTCCGGAAGAGGATCGCTGGATTACCCTGAAAGTATCCTCAAAAGCAATCAGAATTATCAATAAAAAAGGTATTTCTACTGCGTTGAAAGAAGCAATAGCAAAAGGTTTTTACACCAGTTAAAATCTTGCAGTACGGTACGGTATAAGTAAATAAAAAACTGCTGCGATCGTAGCAGTTTTTTTTTATCATTCATTTTGAACACTAAATTTTCAATCATCAGTGTCTCTTAATTTTCTTCAAAAATCCAAACCAATCCACAGACGTTCAGTACTAAACCTCCTATCTTGCAATAGATAGAATCCGTATAGCAAAAAAATACATACAGAAAAACATTTTTCTCCACGCATCGATTTGTCTAAAACTTCTCCTTTACAATTCCGTTCTATAATTAGTCTTTGCAAGAAAACGCCAAATACTGCGTTATCCTTGTTTTTAGACGTTCGTGTTCATTTTTAACTTTGCCATAAATATGAATATCAGATCATTAAATCAGTGATCATTCGTGAAATTAATGGACAATAACCTTTTTATACTGGACTCATTAATCAAATGCAAAATTATTGACGGTTTTTACCGTCATTATTATATGCATCTTTGTTAAAAATGGAAAATATCTGTTTGAAAAACAAAGTAGTTTTTATATTATAGTTATTTTTAACGCTTAATCTTTTAAAAGATAACAATGATACCTTCTATCCTGCATTATTTTTCTTTCCGATTTTTAGGTGTTTTTTTTATGGTTGCAATTAGCTACCTGCTTTATAGTCAAGATACTTCTGATACAAAACCTGAAAAACGAAAAGTGGTTCAGTTCAGCGGATTGGTGGTTACCGGCGATAGTCTGCAACCTGTACCCTTTACCAATATATGGGTGAAAAACACCCGCCGCGGCACGATAACCGACTTTCAGGGATTTTTCTCTATTGCGGTGCGCGAACTGGATACACTAAGATTTACTGCAGTAGGTTTTAAGGAGATCAATTATATTGTGCCAGATACACTTTCCTCGCAAAGATACTCCGCCGTGCAGCTGATGACACGAGACACCATTAACCTTCCGGAAACCGTAATATACCCATGGCCCACCCGCGAGCAGTTCCGCTATGCTTTTCTTAACACCGAAATACCTGATGATGACTACGACCGCGCTATGCGAAACCTGGAAAGAGAAGAGATGCGCGAAAGATTGGAAAAAATGCCCCTGGACGGATACTCTGCCTTCAGAAATATGAACAACCAACACACACAAAGACTATACTATGCCGGTCAACGTCCCCCCATGCGTATATTTGACCCTTTTGCATGGGCTAAATTTTTTAAAGCCTGGAAAGATGGGGATTTTAAAAGGAAAGATTAACCTATCTGAAATTAAAGTAAGACCAACCACATCAACATCCCTTCAATGTTAATTATCAACCCATTTTATAAAAGAATTCTGGAGGAATTAGTTCATTGCCACTTTGACTTCAGAATAAACCAGAAGCATCACTAACAATACACTGATTCGCAAAAGAATCTCATTAAATTTAAGTAAAAGGTATAATATATTGATATTTAATTATGCATTATACTATTCAAGAAAATCGACCGCCCTATCACCATGTTCTTCAAAAAGTTGCTTCAATTGCAAAATGTCTTCCACAGATAGTTCTGTGATTTCCTGGATATCATCCAGAGAGATTTGTTTTTCAAGTAGTTTCAATGCTGCTTTTCCGGCTTTTCGCTTTTCACCTTCCATTCTCCCTTCCATTCTCCCTTCTTCTCTGCCTTCTTCTCTGCCTTCTTCTCTGCCTTCTTCTCTGCCTTCTT
>CAZPVB010000099.1:0-7401 GCA_964589855.1 uncultured Bacteroidales bacterium | reverse complement strand
CCTTCTTCTCTGCCTTCTTCTCTGCCTTCTTCTCTGCCTTCTTCTCTGCCTTCTTTCAATCCTTCATTAAATTTACCCCGATCATACCTTCTTACTCGCTCAAGGTATTGTTCATAATCGTCGATGTAAGTAAAATCTTCCGGCCCAAGCGCCTCTTTGCTGATTCGTTCCATAAGTTTTGTGAGTATTTGATCATCTTTATACTTTAAAAATTCTGCTTTTTTATTCAAACGGTTTTTGGTCTTCTCCGCCAATTCAAACCACTTGTGATATTTGGTAAATCGTCCATTCTTTACAATGTTCCTCTGAAAGGCATAAATGAGTTTATTCTCCTGCAGGAAATCCAGGGACCGCGTTTTGTTGTTCACCTGCTCGAGTGCTTTTTCACGCTTCTTGAGCAATTGCGTTAGTTCGGGTTGCTCCCATAACAGATGATCTTGCAAAAAATGATTCACAATCTCCGGTGTCATGGTGTAAGATGCATAATCTTCGGTGAAGTTCAAAGTCTCGTCTGCCATCCAGATCAATGTTATTACGGGCAAAATTTCGGCGTAGTCCTTTATCTTTTTCTCTTTTGCGGGATTCTTCACCAGACTGAAACTTTTCAAAGGCAGACTTTCCAGTTGCAGAGCAGTATTGATGCAGTGATAAACATAAAACCTGTGTACGATATCGGGTTTATACCATTGCTGCATATCAATGATTACATATCTGTCATCAATCTTACAACGGAAGTCAAACTCTACGGCGCTTGAATCATCTGTTAGTTTATGGTTGATGGAGAGTAGTTCAATGGATTGTATCTGCACATTCAAAAAATCTTCCAGGAAGCATTTTGCGATGCTTGTATCTGAAAAAACTTTCTTAAAATACCGGTCGTAGTTTAAAGGTGCAAGATACATGGGTTGAGATTATTAATTTAATGATAATCTATTGGTTTAAAATATCTCCATCATTTTACGCTCATAACTTGTTCCTGCGAAAGCAACCAGAACATTGTATCAAATTTACTAAAAATCATAGAAATCATGAACACCGGGTTAGAAAAACTATTCTTATTTTCCTCTGAATTTAAAACGAATTGAATTTCTATCAGAATTTCCTGCTCGCTGTATTCATTGTAATTAATCAGTACCAGCAGTAAAACATTGATTCTAACCAACATATTTAACCTCCACTATTAAAATTATTCGAAAATGGTAAGGGACTTAGAAACATGATGAGACCGGTCTGAAAATAAGCTTTTAGACGTTCGTGTTCATTGTTTACTTTGTCAAGCATTTAAATATCAAATCATTAAATTCGTGATCATTCGTAAAATTTGTGGACAGTAACCTTTTTATCCTGGACTGAAACCTTAAAAACCCAAATACCCGGGATAACCTCAAATCAGTTTACTTATGCCAGTTTGCCCATAGATGAAAAGGAAGAAAGGCAGGAGGAATGACAATTCTTATAGTCATCGTTGATGTTTCTTCAACCCCAGAGACCATAAATGGTTTGATGTAACAACGGCATTATAAAAAAAATCAGCCTATTCGCATAATTTAAATGAAAAAAAATGGTTTTGTTTAATGAGTAATTTTTTGACTACGCGTGCCTTCTTTTTGTATTTTTGTGCCCCAAATTCAATTTTAAAAATCTATCGTGTCCGGTTTTTACAAAATTTTCTTTTTCGTTTACGCCCTGTTTTCATTGACAGTAATTTTACCCGCTTATGCGCAGGAGGGAAATCTAAGCGGAACCGTTAAAGACGAGAACAATAACCCTATGGAGTTTGTAAGTGTTTCCGTAAAAGGCACACGCAAAGGCACTACAACCAACAGCGATGGATTTTTCTCACTACAGATTCAACCCAATATAAAACAGGAAGTGCTGTTTAGTTTTTTGGGTTACCAAAGTATCACCAGAGAGATCACTCTTCAACCCGGTCAGGAAATTATCACAGAGATTATTCTGCTGCCCATTGCAACCAACCTCCCGGATATAGAAATCCGTGAACGACAGATCATATCGGGCCAATACACCAGAATTGATCCCAACCTTACGGCTGTGATACCAGGTCCAGGCAATGGTGTGGAAAACCTGGTAAAAACCATGCCCGGAGTAAGCGTTGCTACAGAACTTTCTTCTCAGTATTCGGTAAGAGGTGGTAACTATGATGAAAATCTGGTATATGTAAATGGCATAGAAATCTATCGTCCTTTTTTGATTAGAAGCGGTCAACAGGAAGGACTTAGCTTTTTGAACTCCGACCTGGTATCATCCATTTCTTTTTCTGCCGGCGGTTTTGATGCACAATATGGAGATAAAATGGCATCGGTACTGGATATCACTTACAAAAATCCCGACTCATTGGCCGGATCATTCTCCATTAGCCTGCTGGAAGGATCGTTACACATAGAAGACTCGAAATTTAATAACAAACTCAGATACCTGATTGGATTGCGTCATAAATCCAATCAATACCTGTTGGGAACGCTTGATACACAAGGAGACTACAAACCTCAGTTTTCAGATGCACAAGCTTTTGTTGGATGGCAATTCAACCCCTGGTGGGAGCTGAATTTTCTGGGAAATTTTTCCAGAAATCAATACCAGTTTATCCCTGATGTTCAAACCACACGGTTTGGAAATGTTTCGGAAGTAAGGCAGTTCACCGTTTTTTTTCAGGGGCAGGAAGCAGATCAATTCCTTACGACTCTGGGTGCTCTTTCTCTCAACTACACACCTGCCGAAAATCAGCAATATCAAATCATCACCTCTTTATTTCAAACCGATGAAACTGAAAATTTCGATATCAGAGGACAGTATTTATTGGAACGCGTTGAAACAGATCGAGGATCCTCTGAATTTGGACAGGCAACAGGTACGCCACTTGGCGTTGGTACTTTTCATAACCATGCCCGTAACTACCTCAATGCCATTGTTTGGAATATTGAACACAAAGCCAAACTTGCAAGTGAAAATAATATTTTTAAATACGGTGTCAAATTCCAGTATGAAGATATTTTTGACCGTTTGCGGGAATGGTCCCTTACAGATTCTGCTGGATTTTCCATTCCCCGCAACCCCGATCCTGATTACCTGACACTGAAAGACACCCTGAACACGAGAATCCTCTTACAATCCGGAAGGGTCTCAGGATATGTACAAAACTCTTACGAACTGGATGGTAAATATGGCAGATTTGTGCTCACAGGAGGTATCAGAACTCAGTATTGGAGTTTTAACCGGCAATGGTTGTTTTCCCCAAGAGCTACAGTGCTTTTCAAACCCCTTAACTTTCCCAGGATGGTTTTCCGTCTATCCGGCGGATTGTATCAGCAACCCGCTTTTTATAAGGAACTCAGAGATATGAGCGGAGTCATAAATAAAAACAACAAAGCACAGGAAAGTTTACAACTGGTTTTGGGATCAGAATACAACATGCAAATATGGGGACGCCCCTTTAAATACACTGCCGAAGTGTACTATAAACATTTTAATAACCTGATTCCATATGAACTCGACAATGTTAGAATCAGATACTATGCTAATGATGTAGCTGAAGGATACGGCGCCGGTATCGACATGAAGATCAACGGAGAATTTGTGCCAGGAATTGAATCATGGGCTAGCCTGTCTTTGATGAAAACCGAAGAGATCATCAAAGGTGCAACTTTTACAAATCGTGATGGCGAAAAAGTGCCGCTGGGTTATATACCACGTCCTTCGGATCAGCGACTTACATTTAGCTTGTTTTTCCAGGATTTTCTGCCCAGAAACCCCAGTTACAAAGTAAACCTGGCACTTGTTTATGGCAGCGGACTGCCACTGGCGCCCCCAACAGATCAAAAATCAAGAAATCTTACCACCATGCCGCCGTACCGAAGAGTTGATATAGGTTTTTCCAAACAACTCATCGGAGAATCAACCCGGTTTTCCGGAAAAAACATACTTAATAATATCGAAAGTATGTGGGTTACAGCAGAAGTATTTAACTTGCTCGAGATCAATAACACCATCAGTTATCTCTGGATAACAGACGTATCCAACGACATGTGGGCCGTTCCTAATTTTCTTACCAGCCGGCTGATTAATGTAAAACTGGTTACACGGTTTTAAAACTGCAAAACTGCCTTTTTGTCACCCCTCCGAATCTAAATACAAAATCCTGTATATCAGATTATTTAGAACAAATACTATTCTGATTTTCCTAATCTTCCATCATAACCTCTATGACATTGTAGCAAAATACAGCAAAATCATGCATTGGCACAATCATTGAAACCACCATAGCGAAAAAAATTCGATAAACCTTAAAAAATAACTACATATGGGTAAAATTATAGGTATAGACTTAGGAACAACAAATTCATGCGTTGCAGTAATGGAAGGTAACGAACCGGTTGTAATTCCCAACAGTGAGGGAAGAAGAACCACCCCTTCTATTGTTGCATTTACTGAAAATGGTGAAAGAAAAGTAGGTGATCCTGCAAAACGCCAGGCCATTATAAATCCTGCCAAAACCGTTTCCTCCATCAAACGTTTTATGGGTGAGACATTTGAATCTACTTCAAGCGACCGCTCCAGGGTTTCTTATGAAGTTGTAAAAGGCGACAACTCTACTCCAAGAGTAAAGATTGAAGATCGCCTCTACACACCACAGGAAATCTCAGCCATGGTGCTTCAAAAAATGAAGAAAACTGCTGAAGACTACCTGGGATCTGAAGTAACAGAGGCAGTAATCACTGTGCCTGCTTATTTCAACGACTCACAGCGTCAGGCAACCAAAGAAGCAGGTGAAGTAGCAGGATTAACCGTAAAAAGAATTATCAACGAGCCTACAGCCGCTTCATTGGCATATGGTCTCGATAAAAAAAACAAAGACGTTAAAATTGCCGTGTTTGACCTCGGAGGAGGTACTTTTGATATTTCTATCCTGGAATTGGGAGATGGTGTTTTTGAAGTAAAATCAACACATGGCGACACACACCTGGGCGGTGATGACTTTGATAACGTTGTAATTGATTGGCTCGCTGAAGAGTTTATCAAAGACGAAAATATTGATCTGAGAAAAGACCCGATGGCTATGCAGCGACTGAAAGAGGCAGCTGAGAAAGCCAAAATTGAATTGTCAAGCTCTACCTCAACAGAGATCAATCTGCCCTACATCATGCCTGTTGATGGTATTCCAAAACACCTTGTGCGCAACCTTTCCAGAAGCAAATTCGAGCAGCTTTCTGACAAACTCATACAAGCAACCCTCGAACCTTGTAAAAAGGCACTGAGCGATGCAAAAATGGATTCTTCTGATATTGACGAAGTAATTCTGGTGGGTGGATCAACTCGTATACCTGCAATACAGGAAGTGGTAGAAAAATTCTTTGGAAAAAAACCTTCCAAAGGGGTTAACCCAGACGAAGTAGTGGCAATTGGTGCTGCTATCCAGGGTGCTGTTCTCAGCGGCGAGATCAAGGATGTTTTGTTGCTGGATGTTACTCCTCTCTCTTTGGGTATTGAAACCCTGGGTGGTGTAATGACAAAACTTATTGAAGCCAACGCTACAATTCCCACTAAAAAAACTGAAACATTCTCTACTGCTGCCGATAATCAAACCAGTGTTGAGATACATATTCTACAGGGTGAACGCCCCATGGCCAAAGATAACAGAACCATCGGACGCTTCCACCTCGACGGTATTCCACCTTCACCAAGAGGAGTGCCTCAGATTGAAGTAATGTTCGATATTGATGCCAATGGTATCCTCAACGTTTCCGCTAAAGATAAAGCAACTGGTAAAACACAAAATATCAGGATTGAAGCTTCCAGCGGACTGAGTGAAGATGAAATTCAGAGAATGAAAAAAGAGGCAGAAGAGAACGCCGAAAAAGACCGCAAGTTCAAAGAAGAAACGGAAAAAATCAATTCGGCTGATAGCATGATCTTCCAAACCGAAAAACAGTTGAAAGAATTTGGTGACAAGATTCCTGCCGAAAAGAAAGAACCGATCGAAAAATCGCTGGAAGAATTAAAAACAGCGCATAAAAACAAAGATCTTGCTGCCATTGATACTGCAATGGCTGCTATCAATACAGCATGGCAGGCTGCCAGCTCTGAAATGTACAATGCCACACAAGGGCAACCTGGTGCTGAAGGCGCTGAAGGACAACAGGCAGGTGGCGATCAACAGCAGCAAGGACAAGATGGAAACAACAAAGGAAAAGATGATGGAGAAGTAACCGATGTTGATTTCGAAGAAGTTAAGTAATCTACTTCTGAACTGCAAAAAAAAAGCGAACTTCTAGGGAGGTTCGCTTTTTTTTTAAATTAATTGCTTATGAATAATGAACTGAAACTATAAAATACTATTTTAGGATAGCAGTTTTTTAGCTGCCGCTATCGCTTTATCGTAATCCGGATGCTCTGCAATTTCAGGTACTACTTCTACATATTTTATGATATCATTCTGATCTACGATTACAATGCCTCTTGCCAGCAAACGAAATTCTTCGATCAAAAAACCATATTTAACACCAAACTCGGTGTCCTTGTGATCTGAAACAGTAAGAATATTGTCTATCCCTTCAGCAGCACAAAATCTTTTCAATGCAAACGGTAAATCACAGGATATTGTGATGATCTGAGCTCCTTCCAGCTTAGAAGCTTCAAGATTAAAACGGCGGGTTTGATCTGCACATACAGAAGTATCTACAGAAGGCACTGACGAAATAATACGTACCTTTCCCTGGAAATCACTTAATTGAACAGGTTTAAGATCGCCGTCTGTAGCAATAAAATTTTTGGCGTTGTTGCCGGTTTTTGCCATCTTACCTAACAGCGTTACCGGATTGCCTCCAAAAGTAACTACGTTTGAATTTCTCTTCATTTTTAAATGGGTTTTTGAGGGTTTGTATATGATTTATTACTTATTTATGATCTCGGAACATTTAATCACATTAAATCTTTGTTTTGATGTCATTTATTTATCATATGTTTGATAGATTTAAATTCAACTAAAACAATTTTTCAACAATTGTTTTATCCTTATTGTTTGAAAATGATGAAATGATTTTGATTTACAACTACAAACTTTTGCCACTAAAGCGGAAATGAACCGCTCCATAACAACACTATTGACACACACGCGGATGATTATAATTAGATAGCACGGTAACTACTACAAATCCAGTATTTTGGCGAGCTCTATCTGACCGAATTAATCAAACCATAAACAAATTAAATATATGTGATTAAGATTGAAACACACACGAGGATGATTATTGGGCTAATGGCAAAGCGCGTAGCGCTGACATTATGTTAGAAATCTATCAGTAAATCTAAAGGCGCGTAGCGCTGACATTATGTTAGAAATCTAATGCTATCAGTAAATCTAAAGGCGCGTAGCGCTGACATTAC
>CAZPVB010000098.1:0-13593 GCA_964589855.1 uncultured Bacteroidales bacterium | reverse complement strand
TTCTTACGGGTACTCTTATGCAAAACGGAAGATGGATGAATCTGACCAGTGCTGCCTTTACTGACTATATCAATGATGCCATAGATGCCGGAAAAGATTATGTGACTTTGGTTGCTAAAGCCTTAGATGAAACTCCCGGTGAAAGGGGATGGCTGTCGGGAAGAGAATGGAATGCCAGTTATCTGAATCTGAATTATGAACCAGAAGTCGCTTTGCCTGCACTTTCACCAAATCCGGGAGAATATATCAGCGAGGTAGAGGTAAGCATTGCCACTTCTACCGCCAATGCAACCATTTATTACACCCTTGATAATACTACTCCTGATGATGAAACAGGTACTTTATATGAAGGTCCTTTCACCCTGGAGGCAGTGGATCAGATTGAAACCATCAATGTACAGGCTATTGCCTATGCACCTGATTTAAACCCAAGTGGAGTTGTGAATGCTGCTTATACCATTGCACCCGTTGGATTGCCTGAATTTTCACCTACTCCTGATGTTTCTTACCAGGAAAGTGTGTTGGTTACTATTTCTGTTGAACCTGAAGGTGCTACGATCAGATATTCTGACGATGGAAGTGAACCTACCACTTTGTATAGCGAACCGATTTTGCTTACCGAGGAAACTACCCTGAGAGCACAGGCCTATAATGCTGATTTCTCCTTCTCGACAGAAGTGGTTGAAGCCACCTATGATGTTGTAGAAACAGAACCTGCTCCTGGTGTTGGTCCTGCTGGCGTCGGGTTTGCTGATCTTTCCAGAGAAAACCAACCCGCTATCGGACTTTGGTTGCGCGCGCACGACCTGGATGTTGCCGATGGTGAGAAAGTAACTTTGTGGGAAGACCAGTCTGGCAATGAAAACCATGCTTCCAATGACGAATCTCTTGTAGGCGAATCCATTACCAACACAGGTGAGAGTTGGAAAGAAGCCCCTTTACTTACTGCCAACGGATTGAATGATTGGCCTACGGTACACTTTGGAAATCAATTAGGTGGAGACAACCCCGATGTGAAAAACCTTGTTGTTCCTGATGCTGATAATCTTGATGGTAGCGCTGGACTCTCTATTTTCCTTGTATTGAAGCGTAACCAGATGTATGATGATTTTGCCGCCATATTCCAGAAAAGGGATGTTCGCAATCAACCCGCACAATCGTCTTATGTGCTGGAGATGGATGGTGGTGCCAATCCCAATAAAATGCAGTTTGTTATAGCAAGAGATATATTCCTTAAAAGCCAGGATGAGTTCAATGATCAGGACTTTTACATCGTGAATACTGCTATGAACAGCAAGCATCAACTTGCAAGTTTCATGACCAATGGTGAACTGAAAAGCAGTGCCCTGTATCAGAAAGTGATTCAGAATACACATGCGCCTGTTGTCATCGGTGGTTTCCAACCTGTTGATATTGCCGAAGCCGTGCTGTTTAACTCAGATGTAAACAATGCGCAAACCATTTTGGTAGAAAACTATCTTGCTGCCAAATACAATCTTTCTCTTGCCAACGACAGGCTTTACAACAATGATGTATATGTATACGACATTGTTGGTGTAGGTACCGCTTTGGATATTGCAGGAGAAGAAAATGAACAGCATAATTATAGTGCTGGCGGCGGATTGCAGATCTTTACAACCGGACTGGCAAGCGACGGTGATTTTGTGATTGCCGGGCATAACGGCGCTGCTATTAACGATGATAATTCAGAACAAGCATGGATGAGATTCTGGAATGTGGAAACTGCCGGTAACGGAGGTGATGTAAGTCTGCGTTTCGATTTCGATACCGAAGGTGTTACAAATGATCCAACTACCGATTACAGCTTGTGGTACAAAACTGATGAAACATCAGATTGGACCAATATGGATCTTACACCTGTATTGAATGAAAGAGTGCTTTCCTTTGGCGTTGAGGATATACAGGATGGTATCTATGCAGTGGGGGTTTCTGCACCGGGTTCGGTGAATACGCCCGAAGAACTTACTGCTGAAAATGATGGATTCCGGATTTATCCCAATCCTGCTCAGGATCAACTAATGGTTGATATGGAGAACACTTTCAATGGCAGAATAGAAATACAGATAATTGATATGTACGGAAGAGTGATTGCTTCTGAAACAATTCAGAAAGATGCTTCCAGTATGCTACATTCACTCGATTTGAATGGACTGAAAACCGGAACCTATTTTGTTGAAGTGAAAGATGCTTCACAACGTTCAATGAAACTGTTTATGGTGAAGTAAAACAGTGGTTTTGTTTAGTTATTAGTTGGGAAAAGACTGCTCTTCGGGGCAGTCTTTTTTTATTTTACTGTTTTCTTTTTTTATAATTTTCAACACTTCGTATTAGAACGCTGATGACGCTGATTTTGCAGATAATCGCTGATAGAAAAAATCTGCGTAAATCCTTTCAATCTGCGCCGTGTCTCAGCCTTAGACAAGAGAATATGCGTTCCATTTGTCTTAATCATCCTCGTGTGTGTCAATATTATTGTCATGGATCGGTTCAAAATACCGACATGGATTGGTTCAACCTGGTCATATTGAAAACACCGGATTCAAAAATCAAAATAAGTCAAAATATTAGCAAAAAGAGATTAATTTTACCAGCAAAAAAAATGTAGATTATGGGCAAAGCGAATCAATTGAAATATTTCTGGTTTTTAACCGGGATTATCTTTTTGCAATTCTCTGGTGTTTTTGCATCAACAGAAACCACTAAAACGGATACCACCAAAACAGAAACCATTAAAACAGGATGGACTTTTGGCGCTTTACCTGCCATTGCTTATAATTCAGATGAAGGATTTCGTTATGGAGCGCTGGCAAATTTTTACTTTTATGGCGACGGTACTACCTATCCCGATTATTTGCATTCATTATATTTTGAGTGGTCGAGAACTACCAAGGGAAACGGGTTGAATAATTTTTTTTACGACTCGGAATATCTGATACCCAATACGCGCACCACTTTCGATTTGATGTACCTTACGGAGCAGGCACTTGATTTTTATGGGTTTAACGGATACGAAGCACCTTACAATCTTGCATTTGAAGACCCTGATGATATGGGATATATTTCCAGACTATATTACCGGCATGATCGTAAATTGCTGAGAATAACAGCCGATTTCCAGAGAAAAATCAGCAACGACTGGAAATGGCTCGGGGGGGCAGGTTTTTTTGGGGTGCAGACAGGACCCGTAGATGTTGATAAACTCAATGAAGACCTCGACCCGGAAGATGAGGATTTTTTGCCTGATGCCAGCATCTACAACGATTATGTTGACGCAGGTATTATTCCCGAAGACCTGGATGAAGGTGGCAACACTACCTTTTTGAAAGGAGGGATTATGCATGATACACGCGATGAACTTGCCAACCCTATGTCGGGAATGTGGACAGAGGGGTTTCTGATGGTCGCTCCCTCTTTTATGGGTACCGGCAATTATGGCTATGTACAGGCTGTTTTCATTCACCGCCACTATTTTACTCTCGTAAAAGACAGATTATCTTTGGCAAACAGATTAGGCTATCAGGGGAAAGTAGCTGGCAATATGCCTTTTTATATGTTTCCTTTTATCTACAACTCCTATAAAACCAATGATGGATTTGGGGGATCGAAAACCGTGAGAGGAATCCGGCGAAACCGCATACAGGGAGAAGGTATCGCTTATGGTAACTTTGAATTGAGATACAAAGCCTTGAAGTTTAATCTTGCCAATCAGAATTTCTATATTTCAACAAGTGCCTTTGCTGACTTTGCTATGGTTACACAAAAATATGATGTTGATTACGGAAATGTTCCAACTACTCTCATCGTAAAACCTGACAATGACAGACCCCACTGGGGAACTGGTGTTGGGTTGCATATTGTAATGAACCGCAACTTTGTTGTTGCCGT
Organism: uncultured Bacteroidales bacterium; assembly: GCA_964589855.1. GTDB lineage: Bacteria > Bacteroidota > Bacteroidia > Bacteroidales > UBA7960 > SKVR01. The sequence goes on along the minus strand of CAZPVB010000098.1, from coordinate 9,687 downwards.
AAATTATGGTATGGCATTAGATGAGCAGGATGGAGACAGTGGATTATATATTGGACTTAATTTTCTGTATTGACTATTTGAGTGAGATAAAACCATCAATATTAGTTAATTCTTAAGGAAGACGCTCCTTTATCCACATTTTTTCAAATGAAAATCTTATTTTTGCACCCGGTAAAATTATTTTGCCATTACCCAAAACACACTTTAACAACATAAAACCATATTACAATAAAATTTATGCTGAAGGTATTTCCGTATTTTATTACCTTTTTTCTTTTTGTTTTTTTCTTTTCAAATACCGCTTTATCATCCCGGAGAATAAACCGTATAATACCTGAGGCACAAATAAAAAGAACCCACAGAACACCCGATATCGATGGTATTCTTGAACCCCGGGTTTGGGCAAAAGCAAATGTTGTCAACAATTTTTCAGAGTATTTGCCCGATCATGGTACTCATCCTTCACAATATACCGAAGTAAGATTATTGTATGACGACAAGTACATTTATATTGGTGCTATCTTGTATGATTCTGCACCCGACAGCATTTTAAAGCAATTGGGGCAGCGCGATTCGAATCTTAATGCTGACCTTTTTGGAATTAGATTTGATACTTATAACAACCAACTTGATGCTTATACTTTCGAGGTTTCAGCATCGGGTGTTCAAAGAGATTACCGCTTTCAGGACCGAACTTACGATGGCGTTTGGGAAAGTTCTGTAAAACTGCATGAAGATGGATGGACGGTTGAAATAAGGATACCTTATTCCGCCATCCGTTTCCCTGCCTCCGATTGTCAGAACTGGGGAATGCAAATTTACAGGGGTATACGAAGACACAGAGAGTTTGCTCATTGGGCATTGGAAGACAGAGATTCCGGGAATCGTCTCTTATATTGGGGAGAACTTTCTGGAATCTGCCAGGTAGAAGCGCCCTTAAGATTATCCTTAACACCCTATCTGACTGTTTCCGGCGAACATTTCCCGCATAACGCTGAAGGGGTAAGCAACTTGTCGGGTTCCTTTAGTGGTGGTATGGATCTGAAATATGGGATCAATGAAAGTTTTACACTCGATATGACCCTGTTACCGGATTTTAGCCAGGTACCCTCAGATAATCAGGTAAAAAATCTTTCCGCTTTTGAGGTTGTGTATGGCGAACAACGTCCTTTTTTCAGTGAATCTATCGACCTTTTTACGCGCGGTGGTTTGTTTTATTCCAGAAGGGTAGGAGGCAGGCCTGCCGAATATGGTTCTGTTGAAAGTAAACTCTCTGATGATGAGGTGCTGGTCTCTAATCCTAACCAGGCAAACCTGGTCAATGCTTTTAAACTCTCCGGCAGAACCGTCAACGGATTGGGGATCGGTTTGTTTAATGCTGTGACCTCTAAAACACATGCGACAGTTGAAAATATGCAGGGTGAGAAAAGAAAAATCCTTACCGACCCGGCAACCAATTTTAATATATTGGTTTTTGACCAGGCCCTACCTAATAACTCTTCAGTTTATATTATCAATACCAATGTTTTACGAGGGGCTGAATATGGACATGCCAATGTTACCGGTGCCGGAACCACACTGGCAAATGCAGATAATTCCTATGAAGTAAAAGTTTCCGGCGCTTTTAGCCAACTTTACGAAAAAAATGATTCCTTGTCAAATCAATTTCAGGTAGATGTGGGTAGCCGTTATAATCTTTCGTTCGAAAAAACAAGAGGTAATTTCAGATATGAGATAGAAAGAAGAGCGCTTGATCCCAACTTTGATGATAACGATCTTGGTATTACACATCGAAATAATCAGATAACCGATATTGTCAGTTTCAGGTACCATTTCTTTGATCCGGTCTGGAAAATGAGAAACTGGAATAACCGGCTGGTTTTTAGAAATCAGAGTCGTTACAATGACTATCAGATCGAAAATGTTTTTTTACAATACAGTACCAGTGGTACAACACTTAAATATCTTTTTTTGCAAAATGCTTTCTATCTGTTTCCCAAAGAACGGGTTGATTATTTTGAACCCAGAAAAGAGGGGAGATTTTTTGTGGAACCGGTTGCTTTTGGTGGTTGGTTTGGTTTATCATCTGATTACCGGAAACCTCTTGCCCTTGATATGCGTGTTAATTACCAAAGAACCCCTGATTTTAATAAAACATACCTTGCTTACAATCTTTCGCCCCGCTACAGGTACAACGACCAGTTGTCTTTTCGTACTTCTTTTGAAATAAGCACCAACGAAAATAGCATTGGATATGCTTTCACTGAAGAAGATGATATTGTTTTCGGATCCAGAGATGTTACCACAGTAGAGAATGTTGTTTCCAGCGATTATGTCTTTTCCAGTGATATGTATTTAACCTTTCGCCTCAGACAGTATTGGTCAAAGGGTGAATATAACAATTACTTTTTGTTGCAAAATGATGGGTATGTTGATATCGGTCAACATATAGATGTTCAGGAAAACAAGGACTTTAACTTTAATTCTTTTAATATCGACCTTGTTTTTACCTGGCTTTTTGCACCCGGATCAAGTTTAAATCTGGTTTGGAAAAATGCAGTTTTGCATGAGAAAACCGGTGCTGTTGATAATTATTTTGATAACTTTGATTTGTTGATCAATTCACCTCAATATAACAGTTTGTCTTTGAAACTTTTATACTATCTGGATTATCAGCAGTTAAAAGGAGCATAATTGTATGATTCAAGTAGAAAATATTCACAAGTCGTTTGGGTCTCTTAAGGTATTGAAAGGGATTGATCTGATCGTATCAAAAGGCGAGATCGTTTCAGTTGTGGGTGCTTCGGGTGCGGGAAAAACAACTCTGTTACAGATTGTGGGCACACTCGAAAAAGCAGACAGCGGATCTGTAAAAATAAACAATACTGAACTGGGCAATCTCAACGACAAAGAGATATCAGCTTTCAGAAATAAAAATATTGGGTTCGTTTTCCAATTCCACCATCTTTTACCCGAGTTTTCTGCTTTGGAAAACATTTGTATTCCAGGTTTCATTGCCCGGAAAAAAAAGAAAGAGGTCATGACCAGAGCACATCAATTACTGGAATTACTGGGTTTACATGAAAGGAGCGATCATAAACCTTCGCAGTTATCTGGTGGAGAGCAACAGAGGGTTGCTGTTGCCAGATCACTCATCAACAAACCTGCTGTTATACTTGCAGACGAACCCAGCGGAAATCTCGATTCCGAAACTTCTGAAGATCTGCATCAGCTTTTCTTTGATTTGCGCGATGAGTTTCAGCAAACTTTTGTGATTGTTACCCATAACAACAAACTTGCTGATATGGCAGACCGAAAGTTGCACATGACCGACGGATTGTTTGATCCCCAATAGAAGAGTTCAGGGGCATTGCTTGCTCTAACAATGAATGAGCCCATTCTAAAAATTATATTGTCCACAAATTACACCAATTGATACTGATTTTAGTATCTGATATTCAGATAATTAAAAACATGTGATTTTCATAAATTTCCGGAAAACTTTTCTTCGGAGTGGGCTCATGAATTCAGAAATTTTTATGCTATCATCTGCTCAAAATCTTCTTCGCTTATGATTGGTATATTGAGCATTTCTGCCTTTTTTTTCTTTTCAGGTCCCATTTTTTCGCCAGCCAGAAGGTAATGTGTTTTAGAAGATAAGGACGAGACGTTCTTTCCCCCTTTTTGTTCTATAATCTCTTTGATCCGATTTCGTGAATAACGCTGGAATACGCCCGAAACCACAATGTTTTTACCCTCCAGAGGCATATCCCCGGGGGATGTTTCCTGTTTTTCTATTTCGGTTTTTAGCCCTGCTTTACGCAATTCATCAATCTTTTGCTGGTTTTTTTCGTTCTGGAAAAAATCTACCACACTTCCGGCAATCCTCTCCCCGATTTCGGGTACTTCCATCAGTTGCTCAAAAGAACTGTTTTCGAGGTTTGTTAGCGACTGGAAATGACGGGCAAGTATTTTGGCGGTTGTTTCTCCCAGGTATCTGATGCCAAGTGCAAAAAGAACTCTTTCAAAAGGCACACTTTTAGAGGTTTCTATTGCGGCAAGAATGTTGTTGACTGTTTTTTCCCTGAAACTGATCTTCTTCTGTTTTCCTGTTATCTCATCGATGATCACTTTTTCAAGCCCCAGCAAATCATCATATTTAAGTTTGTAAAGATCTGCATAATGCCGGATCAGGTTATTTCTGATCAACACCTCAATTCTTCCCTCACCCAATCCTTCAATATTCATGGCTCGCCTGCTGATAAAATGTTCTATTCTTCCCTGTAGTTGAGGAGGACAAAACTCGTTGTTGGGGCAAAAGTGCAATGCTTCCCCAGGTTTTCTCTGCAAGGGGGTACCACACTCGGGGCAGTGAGAAATAAAATCGGCGGGTTGTGCTTGTTCAGCACGCAAATTTTTATCAACGTCTACAATTTTCGGTATGATCTCGCCTCCTTTTTCTACAAAAACGGTATCCTGAAAATGCAGATCGAGTTCTTTCATCTTATCCTGGTTGTATAAAGAGGCCCGTTTTACTATGGTGCCTGCTACCCATACAGGGTTAAGCACAGCCACGGGTGTAACTGCACCGGTGCGACCCACCTGATAGTGAACGTCGAGCAATTGGGTGATTCCCTGCTCGGCTTTGTATTTATAAGAAATGGCCCAACGAGGGAATTTACTGGTAAATCCCAGTTTTTCCTGCACATTGTATTGGTTCACTTTTATTACAATGCCATCAATGTCATAGGGTAAAATTGTTCTTTGCTTCCCAATTTGTTCTATAAATGATGCAATTTGTTCTTTTGATTTGCATTCCTGATTAAACTCAGAAACCTTAAATCCCCATTCTTTCAGTTTCAACATATTTTCAAAATGGGTGAGATGGGGGATTTGCTTACCATGAATTGCATAAATAAAACAATCCAGGTTTCTTTTGGCAACAAGCGATGAATCCTGCAGTTTTAAACTTCCAGATGCTGCATTTCGTGGATTGGCGAAAGGTGTTTCTTTGTTTGATTTTTTATTTTCATTGAGTTTTTCAAAGCTTTTGTGTGGCATAATGATCTCACCTCTCACTTCAAACTCATCCGGGAGGTTATCGTCGTAAATTCGCAGGGGAATGCTTCTGATGGTTTTTACATTGTTTGTTACATCATCTCCTTCAATCCCGTTTCCGCGGGTTACAGCCTGGGTTAATCTTCCTTTTACATAGGTAAGACCAATGGCTACACCATCAAACTTTAATTCGCATGCATAACTAAAGGGTTCGGATATTGTTTTTCTGATCCTTTGATCAAATTCCATGATCTCTTCAATACTGTAAGTATTAGACAATGACATCATGGGGTACTTATGGCGTACTGTTTTAAATTTTTTAGTTACCTCTCCTCCAACACGCCGGGTAGGTGAGTCAGGGTGTGCATATGCGGGAAAATCTTTTTCAAGTTTCTCCAGCTCTTTCAACAGCATGTCGTAATCATAATCACTGATCAGGGGATTATCAAGCACATAGTATCTGTGGTTGTGCTCATGAAGTGCACGGGTGAGTTGATCAATTTTTTCTTTTGCCTTTTCGCTATCCATTTTTCAGAAGTTTGGTAAAGAAATACAAATTGTTATCAGTATTTTGGCTTTCCTGAAACGTAATTGTTTTCAGAGAGAAAAAAATTCTGTTCAGGTACAACAAAAATGGCGTAAAATGGATACTGATAAAAATAAAAAAATGGTTTTTACATCCCTCCAATGATGACATGTAAATCTTGTGCATTTATACACATTACCGGAATCTTTTTGGAATTGTATATGATTCGCTCATCTTGCGAACCAAAAAGATTCCATGTGATCTTGTCAGGGTCTGTAGAGAACATGATCATGTCGGCATTGATGGAATCGGCGAATTTAATGCAGTTTGTGGAGAAACTGTAATCGGGGGGCGAAAAATTACTTGAATAGGGTATTTGGTGTTTGTCCATTATCTTTTTGATCTGGTTATGATCTGCCCTTACCTTTTTCTGCACATATTCATCTTTATAGGCATCAATAAAGATGTGAAATTTGCATTTGAAAAGTTTAAAAAAGCTGATTGCCCATTTTACCTTTTGCTTTGATCCGGGTTCGATGCCTAATGGAAAAACTATATCTTTATATTGGGTTTCGCCTACTGGTTTTTGTACTACTAAAACGGGTACCGGACAGCTTTTGATGAGTTTCAGTGCGTAGCTGCCAAGTAAAAACTGAATGCCTTTTTTTCCATGTGTGCCAAAAACCAGAAATTTTGCATTTATTTCCCTTGCCACCTTTGCAACTGAAGTGAAAAGACCACCTTCGCAGGTCATGAATTCGGTGGTTACCTGATCTTTTTGTTTTACTTTTTCTGCAATAGCACTTAACCGCTTATTTAATACTTCCGGGGTTTCTTTGTTTTTTTTGAGTTTGCTGCGGGTATTTTTGTTAATCACATGAAGCAGGCATAAATCAAACTTCAAAACCTTTGCCATTTGGGTGGCATTTTCTATAGCAATATCGCCAACTTTGGTAAAATCATACGCTACAAGAATGATTTTTTTGTTCTCATTTTCCATTTTAAACGTGTTAAAGTTTTAAAAGTTTTAAGGGATTATGTAAATGCAATATGACTTAAACCATTGCTTTGTTTTTGTAATAAGATGATAATTGGTATCTTTCAATTTTATAATTAGAACTTAATTTACAAATTTTTATCTGTTTATAATTTGATTAAATAGGTCAGATGGGGTTCGCCAAAATTCCGGTTTTGTATTTTTGTCCATGCTGCGAAATCTAATCATCCGTGTGTTTGTCAATATTATTGTCATGGCTCGGTTCATGATATTTGACCCACGATTTATTATCTTCTAAAATTTTCAATTGTTTACTATTTGTTTTATTGGTTGCTTTACTGATCTTTCATACGTTTATTATCAGATTAAGTTATAATCCTCCGGAGTGTTTCGCAGCGTTAAATGCTTTCTGTTTTTGTATTTTTATTCAATAAGAGAATCCTAATTATTTAGAAACGGTTTGAAATGTTTTACCTGTGGCAGTATCCAAAAGGTTAAGTAATTCTTTTACCTGAGAGAGATTGTGCAGTTTGGTTTCATTTCTCAATTTTTTGGCACCCTGGGTGAAATAATCGTGGTGAAGGATAAAACTTTGTTGTTTCAGATACCAATCTTTAAAAGTAATGCGCCTGCTGCTATTTTCACTCCATTCGCGGTGCAGACGAAGAGCTGTGATAAAAAAATCGCCTCTGCCTATGTAATCAAGATCGGCATCGCACAAAATCTTAGATAAAAGGTCTTTGGGACTTTGGGGAATTTGCGTGGCCATTATCATTTCACAGATATGTTTTATCTGGTACTCCTGATAGTTATAATTCACGAGGGTTTGTTCTGCAAATTCACATGCCAGCTCTTCATTATTCTCGTATCGCCATAAAAAACCGGTATCATGAAACACTGCCGCGGTTCGCAATAAAAGAAGGTCTTCACCCTTTATTTTTTCTATTTCGGCTATTCTGTCAACAGATTCGCATACATCTATTGTATGTTGAAAATTGTGATAGTATAAACTTGGTTTTAGTTCTTTTTTCAACTTGTCCAAAACCTTTTCTCGCACGGCATCAAAATTCATTTCAAGCACTGAAACTTTTATTTATAATTGTTTTCAAAAATAGTTATAATGATCGTTTTATTGAGTGTTTTCTTTCATTATTTTTTCAAAAAACTTTTATAGTGCCTCTCCCGGTTTGCAGAATCATGAAAATTTTCTATAAAACAATCAATTCAATCTTTTGGTTTATCATACCAGTTATCAACTTCATCTTTATCTTGATTTAATTGTGGTAAATATTGATTATATTTGCTGTCATCAAACTTCTTTGTAAAAAGAAAAAGATTGTATTAATGCGCAAAAGAAGGCTACAAAAGGATCTCAATTTTCTAATCTGTATTTTTTTGTTTTCATTTTGTATGCTTTTTCGCAACAATATGATTACAATCTTGTGCAAAACGAAAATATCAATTGTTTTTCCTGAATGATTCGGGTCTTCGAACCTTTTGAGCGATCGAACACCCTCGAATTGGTTACTACGTTAATTAACAATAGTAGAATTAAATATTTTAGATTTTTTAAACTGCACTCATGAATAAAAAAATAGAAGATATTCGTGTATTGTATGTTGAGGATGAAACCAGCATTCGGGAATTGGTTGCCGACATGTTGGGCAGACGCATTACATTATTCTTTTCTGCCCAAAATGGAAGAGATGGATTAAAATTATTTGAGGAAATACAACCCGAGATTGTGATCACCGACATTAGAATGCCTGAAATGAATGGTTTGGAAATGAGCAGAAAAATTAAGGAAATTTCATCTTCTGCCAGAATAATTATAACCAGCGCTTACTCCGATAGTGCCCACTTTATTGAAGCCATCGAGATAGGTGTTGATGATTATGTTTTGAAACCCATCTCGCGCGATAAATTGTTTCATGCCATTTATAAAGCCGCTGAAAGCATCTGGATGCAAAGAAAGATTGATAAGCAGTTTCAGACCATTTCTAAACTTTATAGCGCGATTGAGCAAAGTCAGGGTTTTGTGGTGATTTCAGATAAAAAGAAAAATATAGAATATTTGAATCCCAGATTTACCGAAATTACCGGATATACACCAGCGGAAGTTTTGGGTGAAAACAGTATATTTACTTTTGAACACCTGTGCGATTTAAAACATAATCACGGTTTCAGAAAAGTACTTGAAAACGGTACTCAATGGCGTGGTGAATACTCCATCAAACATAAAGATGGTCATGTTATTTGGCTTTATGGCAGTTTGTGCCCGGTTTTGGATGCCCATGGCGCAATTGTTTCGTATGTGCAGGTAGGCGATGATATATCGGAAATAAGGCAGATGGCTGTTAATTTAGCCGATAAAGAGGACAAACTGCGAAACCTGATTGAAAAACTAGGGGAAGGAATTGCCATTCTTGACCTTACCTATGACATTGTATATTGCAATGCTGCCATGGAAGAGATTTTTGAATGCAAACAACTGGTTGACAGTAATCTTTCTTCTTTTATGCAGCAGGTTGAAGAAATGAAAAAATTGAGAGATGCTTCCCGGAGATTAAAAATCGGAGAAAAACTACAGATCGATATCTCTGTGATAACAGCAGAAAAAAATGAAAAACAATTGAGTGTAACCTTCACACCACAATTGAATGACAAAGGAATTGTGACCGGGCTTTTCTGTATCTTTAAAGACATTACCCGGGTGAAAGAACTTATTGAAGAACTCCAAACGGCCCGAGATGCCGCTGAAAAAGCATTTGAAACTATTGAAGAAAAAAATCAACAACTAAATGATACCAACATAAAACTTAAGCTATCGGAAACAAAGCTATCTGAACTAAATGAAATATTGATGGAATATATTAAAGCTACCGGTAAATAACTTAAACTTTATGAATATGCGAATTTGGATGAATTTGTTGGTATCTAAAATCATTTCCACGCCATGAGGGTATAACAGTCGTATTCTGCCTCATTATGGGAACCATTTCAAAAATAATATTCCTACCTGTTGAAGTGGTTGATTTTGTCTGATGATAAATTATATTAATCTTAAAAAATAATTTATTGAGATTTCTGTGTGAATAAAATTTCA
>CAZPVB010000097.1:7264-13823 GCA_964589855.1 uncultured Bacteroidales bacterium | reverse complement strand
TCTTATGGTTCTTTGCAAGGTTCACGTGCTGCCATCATCGGAGGTTTTAACAGCACTTCCAATGTACTGGCATCGCAAAGATATCAAATACCTCATTCAGGAACCATGGCGCACAGTTTTATCGAAAGTTTTGGCGATGAACTGGAAGCGTTTCGTGCCTATGCCAAAGTATTCCCCCAATCGAGTGTTTTTCTTGTGGATACTTATAATACCCTTTACAGTGGAATACCCAATGCCATAAAAGTAGCCAAAGAAATGGAAAAAGAGGGAAATAATCTTAAAGGGATCAGACTTGATAGTGGAGACTTGGCCTATTTGTCGAAAAAAGCAAGGGAAATGCTTGATTATGAAGAACTTAACTATGTGAAAATTGTGGTTTCCAACCAGCTGGATGAATATGTGGTGAAAAGTTTGAAAGAACAAAAAGCACCCATCGATGTGTTTGGTGTAGGAACCAGCCTGATCACCGCAAAACCTGATGCAGCCCTTGATGGAGTATATAAAATTGGTTTTGTAAACGACCGGGATGTTTTGAAGATTTCTGATAATCTCAGCAAAACCACCCTGCCCGGAAGAAAAAAAATTCTCCGGTATTTTGACCGCGACGGCATGTTCTACGCTGATGCTATACTGCTTGATAAAGAAACAGATACGGAAATGATGATACATCCTTTCGAAAAACACAAATCCCTTTACCTAAAAAGTCTTAAATGTGAGAACCTTTATCACACGGCAATGAAAGAGGGTGAGATGGTTGCAGATAGCATGAATCCGGTAGATATTCAGAAAAGATTAAAAACCAGGATGAATCTGTTTCCTGTTGAACACCAACGCTTCGATTATCCGCATATTTATAAAGTGGGAATAAGTCCGCAACTCATGAAGGTCAGGGAAGACCTGCTTAAAAAACATAATAAACTTCCGTTAGAAGACCGTTTTTCCTGATCATTATTTCATATATTGTTGAAGTAAATGCAAACAAAAATAAAATTATTATGGACGCTTTGATCATTGTTGATGTACAAAATGATTTTTTACCCGGTGGATCACTTGCAGTATCCGACGGTGATAAAATAGTTCCTGTAATCAATGCTTTGCAGGAAAAGTTTGAACTTGTGGTGGCAACCCAGGACTGGCACCCGGAAGATCATGGTAGCTTTGCTTCAAACCATGAGGGGAAAGAACCCTTTGATAAAACCATGCTGGAAGGATTGGAACAGATCCTTTGGCCCGATCACTGCGTGCAAAGCAGCAAAGGTGCTGATTTCTCCGGAAAATTAAATAACAAAAGAATAGAAGCCATTTTCAGAAAAGGGATGGAAAAGCAAATTGATTCTTACAGTGGATTCTTCGATAATGGCAAAAAGAAAGCTACCGGTTTGGCAGATTACCTGAGGGGTAGGGGAGTAGAGCGCGTTTTTATTGCCGGTCTTGCAGCAGATGTTTGTGTGGGATTTACTACCCTTGATGCATTGGAACTTGGTTTTGAGACTTTCGTTATAGAAGATGCCACCAAACCCATTGATGAGCAAAACTGGAAAGAAATGAAAAACGACATTACGTCTCGTGGTGGGAAAATCATTATGGCGGATGCTGTTTAAATTGAAGAATAGTTTACTCCATGTTATAATCAATGCTTAAAATCAAAGAATTTAAAGTACCCAATTCAAGGTTGCTGCAGGGTGAATATTACCCTTTTAAAATAGTCAAAAACCTGGAAATTGATGAAACGGAACAATACTTTGTTTTGCAAGATCCTTTGGGATACAAGATTTTGATGCCTTCAAACTTTTACAGGCATTACAACATGCAGGTGGGGGAAACCATCCGTTGCCGGGTAGATAAAATAAACTGCAATGGCAGAATGTTTCTCGAACCTGCACATCCGATCTATCAGGAAGGGGAGGTGTATGACTTTAAAACCATAAGATCAGGAAAGCAGCAAAATGTATATGACAAACAGGAGCATTTCATCGTTGTTGAAGACAAACTCAAACAACAACATAAAGTATATATTCTCGATTCCCGCATTAAGGATAGTTTATCTTCCACAATAGAATGCTATCTGGAAAGGATCAAAAAAGGAAAATTTTTCCTCCGACACCTCGAGGACGGGCATTTTCAATCATTTCTGAAAAAAGGACAACGGTACGAGTTTCTCATAAAGGGGGAAACAATCAATCCCTTTGATAAACAACACTACTTTCTTTTGCTTGACGCAAAAGGCACCCGGCATGTTTTGAAAAAAAAATACTATGTTGATTACAACCTGAGAATAGGGCAAAAAATCTGGTGTCGTGTGGAGAAATTTACCGATGATGGTTATTTTGCTCTTGAACCCGACAATCCCTGGTATGAAAAGGGGCAAAGTTATGTATTTAAAACCAGAGAGATCAACAGGTTGGTTTTTTCGGATGGCAGCAGGCAGGATGTTTTGGTTTTGGAAAACCCGCATGGTGAAGATGTAAAAGTTTTTATTGATGATCAGCAGACAGCAAAGCTCATGCAGTCAACTGAGGTTACTGCACGGGTAAAAACGATCAGAAAAAGTCGCTTAAAGCTGGATATCATCGGAATATGACCTCTCTCACCACATCTTTTTTCATCTCTTTATTGATCATGACGGCAATTTTGGTCTTTGCCCGGCTCAGCTCCTCGCGCAAGGGGGCAGAACGCAGGTAAACAATCAAAAGCTTATCCTTGTAATAAAGTTTCTCTGTAAACTGATGAATATGATCGCCCATGATCTGCTGCCACATAGAATGTATCTTCACTTCCATGATTCTGTCCTCCATCTGATAAGCCTTCAGGAATTCTTTGATCACATCACCTAAACTTTGTTCGTTGCTTCTTCGTTGCATATAAAAATCATTTTTAGCAGATAAAATTTGTGATCATCAACGATTGCTGCATGCAACCCATGTTATTCGCCTTGCTTTTATCTTGATTATCAATCAGTTGTTCATCAAAACTATTGTTGTAGATCGTTGCTGATACGCATATCTATGCGTCCATCCCGAAAACTATTTTACGGCAAATCTGTGTTCATTTTCTGTTTTTAAACCCACTGATTATCAGTATTTAGCATCTGTGTAAATCTGTGTATAATTGACTTTCTATAATAGGCGCAATATTAAAATTAGTGTCAATTTGTGTAATTTGTGGACGATATTCTTTTTCAGAGTGAACTCATCTATTTCATTTCAATTTTAAAGAAACAATTAAAAAGGCAAATCATCTTGCTGGTCTTTAATAGATTTTCTTGAATCCTCCTGCTGATTTTCCTCTTTTATTTGTTCCCACTCTTCCCAGGTAAGTCCATAGGGAAAACCATTGGATGTGTGCTCAACCACGAAAGCAATATTTCCCTCAGGAGGATAAAATTCCGGATATGTATTTTCATCAAAGGATTTTCCTTTCTTCTTTTTTCTTTTTTGCTCTGTCCTGGCGCGAACGGATTCAATGATTTGCCTTTCTCTTTCCGGATCTATTTCAATGCCCAGGATTTTCAACTCACTCAAGGCACAGATTTTATCAACGCCAAACCATTTGGCATATCCCGAAACAATGTTTTTCCCGTTATATTCATTCAACCATTTTGCAGCAGCATTTAACCTGGCTGGTCTTTTTATTTTTTTTCTTCCCGGGGTATTGCTCTTTTTGGGCATAAAAGATACTTCTAATTTTTTACAAAAATGCCAATTTTTTCTTCAATCTCCAAACTTACTTAAATTGCTGTAACCCGACTCCAGATATCTGTAATGTTCTTTCTTCCCTGATTTCCTTTTGCTTTTGTTTGTCATTAAAATAACCAATAAGCTCCAAAAGAAGGGTATGACCCAAATAAAGAGAAGATTCATTCTAAACTTGCCTTTTTCGTTGCGAAAAAATCTGACTACCCGCCAGGACGCTAAAACATTCAAAGCAAGGAGTAAAAGAACAAAACCCCATGCTGCATAAATTTCTTTTTCGGTCATTTTTATTGTTTTTATCTGTTATTTTTTATTTACTCGTCTGACGATTGTAAATCGTTTGACGAGAGAAGGATTCTGTGCTCACTTTTCACCCTCAAAAACACCGGAAAAAAGAAAAGTATTCCTACCAGCGAAAACACCAGCCCGCCCATGGTTCCGGCGGCAAAGGCAAACCAGAAGGGTTCGCGCTGCCCAACCACAAAGGGGATGAGCCCGATAACCGTTGAGCTGATGGTAAGCAGCACAGGTATGATCTTGTACTGAAATGCCTTTAGATAGAGCTTTACAGGATCGCGACCTGAATGAGTTTTCCGGAAATTGTTGAAATCATTAATAATATACAGCCCGGCATTCACCGCCAATCCGCTTAACAGGATAAATGCAGCCCATCCACCCTGGTCGAAATTCAGATCGAACAGGTAAAAGGTGAGAAACAGACCAATAAATGAGATGGGTATCAAGCCAATAACTGCAAGGGGTTGCAGCAGCGATTCCAGCAGCACCGCACACACAAAAAAGATGATGGCAATTACCAAAAATATCAGAATGTACTGTGTATTCTCTTCATCCTGCCAGCCCCATTGCTGTCCGCGGGCCTTGTAACCCATGGGCAGTTGGGTGTTGATGTTTTCGATCAGCTCTTTCCGCACCCTTTCGTCGAGCAGATTTGGCCCCAGAAAATTGTAGCTTACCGTAAGGCGGTACTGCTGATTGTATTTGAAGATGTCGTTACCCATGGCTCTTTTTTCAATGCTGATAAGCTCAGATGTTTTAAAATCATTGCCACCTATATTCAGTGGCAGGTTTTCCATATCCCATACTGTGTAGCTACCATGATGCGAAGATAACAACCTTACGGGCATGGGTCTGCCCCGATGAACTACTTCCGGAGCATGTTGGTACATGATCTTTTCGGTAAGCGCCCCAAAAACATCTGCCAGTGAAAGGTTGCGCAGGGACATTTGCTCATAGTCGGGTTGCAGGAAAAACTCCTGATGGGTAGTGCCACGCCACGGGTCGCCGCCTGTAATGCGGGGATCATTCACCCGTGGGTTTTCACGGGCTATAGCAATAAGTTGCCCGGCATAGCGATAGAGCCGATCGTAGTTGTACCCTTCCATGATGATCTGGCTGTTACCTGTGTTGGCGCCAAGCACATTGCTGAATCCCTGCCCTACACCCCATACGTTCCATTCGGCGCCACCCACGCTGATGGCTTTGCGAATAAGCATCCCTTGCAGGTAATGAGGAAAGCTGCCCTTATCAAACTCTGGCTTGAAAAGGATAGAGATCATACCGCTGGAGGATGATGTAACACGGGTTTGAAACTGTTCAATCTCTGAAAAACCGGTCAGGAAATGCTCTATTTGTATTACCGCCTCGTTGAGCTGGTGGATGGTAGCTCCATCAGGCATTTGCCCACGAACATAAAGCGTCGTTCGCTCGGGGTCGGTAAAATACGACCGTTCAAACACATACCGTGAAAAGAGTCTGAACGACCCGCCCAGTATTTTTTCTGCAGGTTGGCGAAGGGTTCGCTGGTAAAAAGAACTTCCAATGGTAGCATTGTACCACCGTGCTGGCAGGGTTTCTTTTTCTATTCTGGAGGGAAGCAGATGGATGGGCACTCCGAAACCCAGGATTAACAGGATGAACATTAACCACCGGAATTTTCTCACCCACATGATGCTGCGCAAGTAAAGGGTTGCCACGCGGGCCCGGCGCCTCAGCCGCCTGAAGGGTGCTTTGCGGGTGTGGCTGTCCAGTTTTATCCGGGTCATGAGTGCCGGGATGAAAAACCAGGCTACCAATAGCGAAATGACCAGATTAACCAACACCACAGCGGCAAAATCGCCCAATTGTGCCTGCTGCTGATCGCTAAGCAAAAAGATGACAGACAGTGAGCCCAGGGTGGTAAGGGTAGCCGCCAGTATGGCCAGAAAAACACGCTTATTACCATGATGACGAATATGCTCAATCATCACAATGCTGTTGTCGATCAAAATACCAAACGAAACGGTAATACCCGCCAGAGAATACAGATGAATCTCAATGTCAAAAATATGATACCAACCTACGGCAAGCAACAGATTGGCCAACACGGTAATGGTGATCATAAGCAGGTACTTCATCTTTCGGGAAACCAATAAAACAAAAATCAACAAAATAATAAACGACATAAGCATCCGATACCCCACCCTGTTAAGGTCTTTGCGAATAAAATCGGTATCATCGTAGGTAAGGATTACCTGCCAGCCATCGGGCATCTGCTGGTGCAGATTTTCCATCAAAGCACGCACAGAAGCGGCCAGACTAATCTGGTTTATACCATCCTGAGCGTAAATGGTCATCATTAGGGTGCTCTTTCCATTGATGCGGTAATAACTGAGTGGCTCCTGCTCTGTAAGGCGGATCTGCGCCACATCTTCCAGATAAATGATACGGTTGTCTGCATTGCCCACCGGTATCGCCTGCCAGTTGGGCTCGCCATTTTCTGAAGCGCGCAAAACCACCGGTACTCTCACCAGACTGCCTTCTTGCGTCCCTGCAAAATCGCCCATACCCATGTATCGTTCGCCAAAATG
>CAZPVB010000097.1:2402-7164 GCA_964589855.1 uncultured Bacteroidales bacterium | reverse complement strand
TGACCATTTTGGGGAGTATTATAGTATCATGGATTTCTATTTTTATTTTGTAGTTTATTTGTTTTCGTTTTTATCTAAACTCGTCTGACGACTTGGAGTCGTCTGACGAGTAAAGGCATTTCTTCAATCTAAACTGGTCAGACGACTTTGAGTCGTCAGACCAGTAATATCAGTTCCGTCTGCCAAACTCGTCAGACCAGTAACAATATTAAGGGTCAGCTAAAATCTCCAACCCAATTTCTTCAATCCTTTCTTTTGAAATTAGCTTTCCATTGCGTAAACCAACCGTATCAAGAAAAGAACTATACTCCCAATCTTCATTTCTTTTAACAATACCAGACTTAACAGGATTAAATAAAATGTAGTTAAAGCAAACATTAGGGTACTGCTTTTCAGGTACTTGAAAGTTTATATTAATGACTCCATTTGACACATACCAGGCCTTTGAAACCTTGTCAATCTTGTTAAGACAAAGGGCTTTTGTCTTTGGTCTGAAAAGGGAACCTGATGAGTTTTGTTGCTTGTTGATAGCACGAGTGTACGATGAAAGCATATTGGCAATTGATCTTGTTAGTTGCTTTGAAATGTTATCGTCTGACAAACTGGCCTGACGGCTTTCGCTACTACTGGTCTGACGACTCAAAGTCGTCTGACCAGTACTATGAGTCGTCAGGCCAGTAAGATCAGTTTCGTCAGACAAACTCGTCTGACGACTTAGAGTCGTCTGACGAGTAGTTTCACGAACAAAAACCATCAAATGAAAATGATTGGGCATAAGACACCAGGCTAAAATATCAGCATACGGTTTAATGTGCTCATGCACTTTTCTCAAAAAGTATAAATAGTTTTCTTTATCAAAGAAAATCTTTTGCTTGTTATTGCCTTGGTTAAATATGTGGTAGATGTGACCTGGCTCGAAATGCATGATTTAGTGTTTTGGTTTCCAATTTATTGATCTCTTGTTAACTGGTCTGACGACTTAGAGTCGTCTGACCAGCTTCGGGTTCAATTACTGGTCTGACGGCTTGGAGTCGTCTGACCAGTTTCGGGTTCAATTACTCGTCTAACGACTTGGAGTCGTCTGACGAGTACAGGTAAAAGTACATCAACGGCACAAAATACAAGCTCACCACCGTGCCCAGTCCCAGGCCGCCGATTACGGTGAGGGCGAGGGGTTTCTGGAGTTCGGCGCCGAGGCCTGTGGTGAACAGGAACGGCAGCAGGGCGCTGATGGTGGTAATGCTGGTCATGAGTATGGGTTTGAGGCGGTAGTGCCCGGCGGTGTGCAGAGCGCGCATCAGCCCCATGCCATCGGCACGCAGCCCGTTGATGGTGTCGATTTTCAGGATGCTGTCGTTGATGATGATGCCCGACATGACCACCAGTCCTATCATCGACATTACGTTGATGGTGGCGCCAAAAAGCCAGAGCATCACAAGGGCGCCAGCCATGGCTACCGGCACTTCCAGCAACACAATAATGGGCAGGCGCAGCGACTCAAACTGGGCTGCCAGGATAAAAAACAGCAGCATCAATGCTACACTGCCTATCATGAGCAGCTCACCAATCAGCTCCATGCGGGTAAATATGCTTCCGGAGAAGGTTGGTTCAAATAGCCCCTGCTCCTTCAGTGTGGATTCGATTACCGGGCGTTGATCGCGAAATTGGCTGTACGACATATCCATCTCTACCGGAAAATACTCCCCTTCCAACCCTGCCGTGATGGTTTGCAATGATGCCCCACGGGTTTGGCGCATCAACAGCGACAGGGGTATTTCGATACCCTGCCGGTTGAGCACCCTGGCATCATGCAATTTACTCATCAGATCCTCGCCGGAAGCGCTACCCAGCTTTACCGGTATGGTGTTTTGGTTGTCCATAAGGGCGATGATCTCGTTTTCGTTGAATATGCGGGTAAGGGCCCGGTGTAGTGCATCCATATTCACCTGATGCAGGGCCATCATTTCCAGGTTGGGTTGCAGGATAAAGGTTTCCTGCAGCGGGAGTGGTTCGGCAGTATAGGCAGGCAAAACCTGACCAAGTGCCTGAATGGCCGATTGCAGATGGGCCACCTGGGTGGTGCCATCGGTTTGCAGGGCCCGCAGGCGAACTTCAACTGGAGCCAGTCGTGCCGCGAAAACCTGGTCGAACAGGTTGCCTTCTTCTTCAAAGGAAAAAAGAGCACCGGGATGGTTTTCAGCCATGAATTGGGTTACCTGCTTTTGCACGGCGGTAAGCCCCGATGGCGAAGCACATCTGATATAAACAAGGCTTTGCCGACGGCTGCTGTTGCGCAGGTTCTCCATCAGAAATTGCTGCCGCCCGGTTTGTATGGTGGTATGCAACCTTTCTTCTTCCAGGGCATCCAGCAATTGCTTTACCCGGAGGTGGTTTTCGCCGGTGTGGATGTTCTCGTTCCAGTCAATCCACAACAGGGTGGCATCGCGCTTTACGGCAGGCAACTGCTTTTTGGGCAGGTGACGGCTCAGCAGGGGCACCATCATCAATAAGATCAGAAACATAAACCATACCCAGCCCTGGTTGCGCATGGTAAAACGGAAGCCCATATTATACAGCTTTTCATAGCTGAAGGTGCTTTTGCGTTTTGATGAAGATCTAATTTCCTTTCGCCTGCTTCCCCTGAACAACAGATGATAATAGACCGGCACCAGTGTAATGGCTATAACCAGTGAAACCAGCAAACCAATGGTAACAGCCATAGCCTGATCAAAAAAGAGCGCACCCGGCAACCCGCCCAGAAAAATGAGCGGAATAAAAACGGAGCAGGTGGTAAGCACCGAGCTCAGGAGTGGAATAAATACTTCGTGGGTACCTTTTACGCAGGCATCGGTAAGGTTGAGCCCCTGCTGCCGGTAACGGCTGATGTTGTCGATAACGATGATAGAGTTGTCAATCATCATACCCACGGCAAGGATAAGTCCCGATAAGGATATGATATTGAGCGAAATACCGGTAAGGAAGAAAAACAGCAGTGATACAACCAGGGCTGCCGGCACCGAAATGACGATAAGCCACGGTGAGCGTGCATCGCGCAGAAAAAGGAACATCACCAGCAGGGCCAGCACTGAACCCATAATCAGTGTTTGCTGCAAGTTGTTGATGGTATAATCGAGCAGGGCCGTCTGATCGCGGTAAACGGTAAACTCCACATGCGGGTAATCCGTCCTGAACTGGTCAATCATATGATCGAGCTCTTTTTTAAGCTCCTGCATACGGGCATCGGCCTGCTTGATGATGGCCATGGAAACCGCCCTTTGTCCTTGCGAATGCACCATCCCTTCCACATCGCGGGTAGCACTCTCAATGGTGCAAAGCTCTTTGAGCTGCCATAGCCGTCCTTCGTGATTAATCCACAGTTTACCAATATCTTCGGCCTGTATCAGCGGTGAACCCACGCGCACATTGTACTGGTATTGCTTATCCCTGATCATGATGTTGCCCAGGCTTACGTTGTTGGACCTGATAACCGACTCGATGGTTTCGGGCTGAATGCCCATGGCCTGCAACATCTCCATGTTGGGTTTGATGATGATTTCGGGAAAGGTTCGTCCACTCATATCGGCCATGGCCACCTGGGGTATCTGCTCCAGGCGTCGCCGGATGATTTCATCGGCAAAAGCGCTGATTTGCAGAAAATCATGCCCCGAGGATTCCTGTCCGTTATGATCAGCAGGTTGGCGAAGGTTGATATCGAGATAGAAAACAGGGATATCGGATGCGCTGGCTTTTACCACTGCCGGACGGGCCAGGTTGCGTGGCAGGGTGGCCGTGGCTTTGTCAACCTGCTCATTCACTTCAATATAGGCCAGATCAACCGAAGTGCCATAAGCAAACTCAAGGCTAACCAACCCGCTGCCATCGCGGCTTTCGGTTTTGATATCCTGCAGACCATTTACCTGCATCAGGTACATGCGCAGCCGCTCCATTACGCGGTCTTCCATTTCGCGGGCTGAGAATTCAGGGGCGTTTACCTGAACACTTACACGGGGGATATCCACATCGGGCACCAATGATACCGGCAGGTAGGAGGCAGCTACCAGCCCAAGTATCAGCAGGGCCATAAACACCATGCTGACTGCTACCGGGCGTTTTACTAAAAAACCTACCATATCAGTCGGATTTGATGGTTACCAGCGAGCCATGCGCCAGGTTGGTGTTGCCCGAAACGATCACCGTATCGCCTGCCTGAAGGCTGGCTACCCTGTCGGGGTTGGCAACCACACTGTAATGGGTGCTGTTTTGATGCAGAATGTTTACGTAGGTCCATTCGGCTTTGCCATGCACGTATTTGAAGAGCACTTCCAGGTTATCGCGATAGAGCACCGCTTCCCTGGGTACGGTTAGTTGGCCCTGTACCGGGCTTTTGAGCAAAACCCGTACATTCATCCCCTCCATCAGGCCGGAGGCATTGGTGATGAGGGCCGTTACCTCTACGCGCCCATGGTCATCTACCAGTGGGTTGATATTTTCAATGGTACCCTGCCATGATTGTTGAGCATTAGCAAAAGGCACTACCTCTACCGGAGCCCCTGCTTCAATCCAGGGCAGCTCATTCTCCATTACCGGGAAACGAACCAGAAAAGCAGTATTGTCGATAAGGGTACACAAAGGTTCACCGGAGTTGGCCTGCTCATATACCTGCACGTTTACATCGGCAACCACCCCTGAAAAGGGAGCTTTAATGCGGGTTTGGGCCAGGTCGGTTTCCAGGTTCTGCATTTCGAGCAGTGCTTCGGTGTAT
>CAZPVB010000097.1:0-2302 GCA_964589855.1 uncultured Bacteroidales bacterium | reverse complement strand
TTCTTCGGCCAGGGGAAAAGAGATGCGCGACTTGCCCCGTGCATGCAACCGCCCGTTGCTGGCCATCTCCAGGTAAAAAGTGGAGGGTTGCAGGGGTAAAATATCTACTTCGGTTACAAATTCAGCAGTAGCTGATAGTTCCTTATCATCATTGGCTTGTCCGTCGGCGGCACCAGAGCAGGAAAAGAATACCAGAGATATGCTTGTTAAAAATACCAGCCGTAAAAAGATTGAAGACACCCCGTAATTACTCATGACAATTCACATTGATTCATATTTAATTTAGCGCAAAATAAGGGAAATTATTATAACAGGGGATTATTTTAGCAAAATAATCGTGGTTACTCGTCTGACGACTTGAAGTCGTCTGACGAGTGGTAGGGTACAAGCCATGATTTCTCTGTTTTTTTACCCTAACCCATACTGTGCTATAAGCTATCTTTATCAACATTACGCTTTCCTATCATTGTTCCCATGGAATCTCGGCCCTAAAAATCTTTTCAGTTTCAATGCTTGAAATGGCAACAATGTACTTATTATCGGGGCTAACATCAAATGAAGCCATAGACATATTTGCATCTAACTTAAGTACCGGATTGCCATCCCAATCCCAAATATGAATCTCATTAAACTCAGGCATACTTCCGGCTTCAACTTGTTTCCCAGAATATAGCGCGTAAATATATTCATCGGTTGACTTGATGCGCAAGTAATAATTAACTAATCCTTTCATATTATCGGCAGAAGTATTAAGTAAAATCTGTATATTATCTGATGTATCCAATTTATGATTTTCGATAATAAGCTCACCACTTTCTGCATTATAAATTCTGAGTATGGGTAATAGACTATATACTGTTGCAAGTCTGTTTGTGTTAGGTTTTAGGGTGGTAACCTTAAATAAGGGGATTTGCTTATCATTAAGCTCGGAAATTTGTGTATTGGTTAAAGGGAGTTTTTCACCCCATTCAAAAAGATTTCCAATTGCCGGACTATAACCCTGAAAGTCTGTTTCAAATGATCTGAGCCCAAATGATGAATATAAGTTTCCATTTAGAAAGAAAATATCAGTATCATCATCCATCTGAGCCGGCAAATCAATTTCATCAATTACTTCAAGATACAGGCTATCCTTGTTTGCCAATATTTTTGCAGTTTTAATAGTGGAAGTGCCTTGAAACAGAATTGCATCTTGGCCAAATGGTCTAATTATAGGCATGATACTTATTTACTCTGTGGGGCCATTTCCTCTTCTCACTACACTCCCAAGATACTCAAAACCATTGTTGGAAAAGACTTTGAAAAACCAATCGGTTTGCTGATCACAAACCAGAATCATATCCTTATAGAAAGATACATCACCAGGCAAACCAAGCACTTCAGATTCGATAACTTCATTAAAAACAATTGATTTGGACTCGGGAAATTCGTAAAAATCCTGATTAGAAGGAGTTGTGCAACCCAACATGAGTAAAAAAGAGTTGATGTTCAAAATAGCCAAAAACACCCCCATTGTATTTTTCATAAATTATTGGTTTTTAGTAGTCTGATTGAATGATAATTTGCCACTGTGTTAAGCTTTGGATTAATTACAGAACAACCCAACGAATTTTATCCTACTTTTTGTTTATAAATCTTCACTTTCCGTTTTCTGGCCCTTTTTGGCTACATGTCAACTATTCTTATACGTTTCAAATGTATGGATATTTTTTAATACAACAATAAGAATTTTATGTTAAGCATTGCATATTGTTGCATGTTGATGATATCCAGTCTATATGGTGAGCATATTTAACTTTTGGGGAGGAGGTGTTTACTCGTCTGACGACCCCAAGTCGTCTGACGAGTAGTATAGTGCAAGCCATGATTCAAACAGCTCCTTCTCTTTGAGTAGTTCCAGCGGTAGCAAACCCAGTATAGAACCTTCTGCATCAACAAATAATAATTCGGAATCAGGAGGTTTTTACTCGTCAGACGACTCAAAGTCGTCTGACGAGTAGTAGGGTGCAAGCCATGATTCAAACAGCTCCTTCTCCTTGAGTAGTTCCAGCGGCAACAAACCCAGCATAGAACCTTGTGCATCAACAAATAATAACTCCGAATCATATTGAGATTGTTCGTTCTCATACAATTTATCGGATAGCCAAATAACCCTTTCGCTGGTTAGCAGACTGGCTTTCTCAACAACAGGTTTCAAGAAATGTAGATTGCTTGTGTGGGATGCCAGGCAGAAATTGGGGCTAAGGGCAGCGGCATCAATGATCATCTCAATCACCGGCATATTGCAGGGTGAGCAGGCATG
>CAZPVB010000096.1:0-13883 GCA_964589855.1 uncultured Bacteroidales bacterium | reverse complement strand
TCAACCCCTGTGGTTTTACCGACAAAAAAGCAACCTCTCTTGAAAAAGAAACAGCAGTTGCATTGGATATGAATCAGGTAAAGCAAAAGGTAAAAACCAATTTAAGCAAGTTGTTTGGTTTTGAATACAAAGAGCTTCCCTGAAACTTTTGAGTTTTGCCCTTTGCCAAGAACAAGGCAATCCCAACACATCTTTGCCTTGAATTGTTGATAACTTTCAAAAAATCACCTTTTTTCATAAAAGGAAGAGACAACACTCAGGTAAATATCTATAAACCCCCCATATAACCTCGCTTAAACAGACTATAATTTACACATACACACCATTTTTTAATACGAAAAAAATCATCCAATTATATAACTAAAAGGTTGCAATCAAAAATAGTTAAAAGGATTCTTTTTTAAATCCAACAAAAAGACATCTTACAGAATAATAATTGATTTTATCATATCATTTTTATCTTTTTTAGGTAAATTTGGTTCGCTTAAAAAAACGGGTTACTGACCTGTTTTAACATTTGCAGTAGGCATTTGTAAGTAAAAGCAACAATAGCAAGTAAGTGTGATACTGATTTTTCTGAGAAATATTAAGTTTTTGAATTAAAAAGCAACTTAACAAAAATGTTTGCGTACAAACAGGATGTTATTTTTCGTGAAAAGGATATTGAATCCTTTCTGGATTCGAAGGTATGAAACAAAAATACATTTTAGTGCAAAGTGAAAAAGAATCAAGAAACCACAATAAATCAAAAGTGAAGAAAAAGACCAGTCTTTTACATAAGAGTTTCCTCCGATTATTCATCTTTTCCTTATTGATGATTCATTCATGGGTTGATGGATTTTCTTCAGAAAACCTGAGTCCTTTTTTATCTGCGACATCATCTGTCAATACATTCTTTTATCAGGATCCGGAGCCGCAGATCAACAGGCAAATGCTGGAGATGTTTCTTTCACTAAAAGAAAGTGGCGTTATCACCTCTACCGCTTTCGAATATATATTGCAAAACCCGGAAAAGGTAAGAACAGAAGGTTGGCAAAAAGTATTGGCAGAGTATCAGGAGTCTTTGCAGAAAGAGCAAGATCCTCTTGAGCATGAAGATTTTAGAGACAAACTTACAGAAGAGATTACGGGCATTCATGATTATGAACAAGACCTGGTTGTGGAAGATCAGGATGCAGATGATCAGGAAGATGCTGCCCCGGAGGATGAAACGTTGACAGAAGAAACCATTGTTGAGGAAACTGTGATTGAGGAAACTGTGATTGAGGATGTGGTGATAAAAAGGAATCTTGATGACACTGAAAACATCAGTACAGATATCACCACAGTAAATCCTTCTATGGCAGGCGATGCAGTCAGATACCATGTGCAAATAGCGGCCAGTGCTACTCCGCTTGATGAATCGTATTTGCGGACTATTTACTCCGGAGAAAGAGACATCAACCATTTTCAGGAAGATGGGTGGGAAAAATACTATATTGGAAACTTTTCCCGCCACCGTGAAGCGCAATCAGAGTTGCAAAATAACGTTGACACCCGCGATGCATTCGTAATTGCCTTTTTATTAGGAAAAAAAGTAATGGCATACAAAGCCAGAATGGTTGAGGATATCCTGGCAAATACACCGCTGGACACATTTCATGAAAACCCTGATGCACAATACCGTATTCAGATTGCCGCCAGTACAAGACCTCTTTCTTTGAAAAAACTGGAAACTATCTATCCCCATACTGATCAGATTGGCATTATCTACGAAGGGGGATGGTTTAAATACAGCATTCCCGGTGCAGATACCCTGGAAGCGTGCTGGGATCTTTCCCAGGGGCTGGGTGTTCAGGGATCTTTTGTGGTTCAATACCAGGCGGGAAAAAGATTATTCCCTTAAATTTTAAGGATAACCATAAATATGCTCATTTTACATAAAATGAAAAATAATTAATAAAAAGATTGAAACAAATAATTGATAAATAAACCCTAAACCAAATCTTATTACTGATTAAAAACAACAGGTATGAGAACAATGAATGGATTAAAAAGGATAGAAAAGCAAGTTTTATTGGTTCTGATGGCAGTCTTGCTTTTGGGTTCATGTGTAAACCACAGGAGCGCCACTTTAATAAAAGAGGCAGACAGGAAAACCAATTTGTTTGATATAGAAAATCCGCGGGAAACATCTTATCAGATACAAACCGGAGATCAACTCTACATAAAGGTTTATAGTCTTGATCCGCAAACCAGCAGATTTTTCCAGAGCGACCTGCCCAATCTGATGAACGATACCTATGTTTATCTGAACAGTTTTACCGTTGATCAGGATGGATTTATCAGTTTTTCCTTTGTTGAAAAGCTTTATGTTCAGGGATTGACAATGGATGAAGCACAGGTAAGGGTACAGGAGGTTCTCAATGAATATTTCAATGAGATCACTGTAGTGGTAAAACTGATCAATTTCCAGATCTCCGTCATGGGCGAAGTAAGAAGCCCCGGCACCGTTACCCTTAACCGGGAGTATGCCAATATTCTTCAGGCCATCAGCCATGCCGGAGGCACTACCGAGTATGCGAACCTGGAAAGGATAAAACTCATCAGACAAACCACCACAGGATCAGAAGTAATTATCGTTGACATGGGTGATCTGGACCTACTTTCACAAGAGTATTATCATCTGATGCCCAATGATATTCTTTATCTGGAACCACGACCCATAAAGACATGGGGATTAGGAAACTTCCCCTGGTTGCTTCCATTTTCTGTAGCAGCAACAGCATTAAGTATATACAATCTTTTACAAAATTAAATCAGGGAATTAATCGTTCATGCAAACTACCTATGATCCGGTCGCCTTTAACGAAGAATCGCTTGATCTGGAAAAGATCATAAAAAAGTACATCAGATTTTGGCCCTGGATTCTGTCGGGGCTGATCATTGCTTTGGTTGTTGGTCATTTTCTGGTAGAGCGCAAACCCAGGGTTTATGAAAACAGGTTGACACTGCTCATACATGAGAGCAGCGAACCACTGCTCAATCTTGGCGGGCAAACCTCCATTACTTCAGGTTTTAAGTATGGAGGTTCTCAAATCAACAACCAGATAGAGATATTAACCAGCAGAACATTAACACAAAACACGCTGAAATCTCTCGACTTTGGCATAGAGTACTACCGGCTTGGTTCTTTCTCCAACCAGGAAGTATATCCCAATCCTTATTTTACCATAGAAATGGATTCGCTGTGGCCACAATCAGTAAACGTACCTTTTACAGTAATAAGAAGTGATGATAACAAGTGGCGCATAACAGCCGATTGGGAAAACGCCTCCCTTTATTCTTATGCAAGACAGTCTTTTACAGGGCAGGCATCAGATAAAGACATTGATATGATTGTAAAGCCGGGTCAATGGATTGAGACGACCTCCTTCAGGTTCAGAATCAGAGAAAATCCGGAAAATATTCTGCCATCAGGTCAGGAGTTTATTTTTGTTTTCAGAGACCTCAACACATTGACCCGGAAATTTTCAGGATTGAGGGCTCAATCCGTTGACAACACTTCCATTGTCAGATTATCAATGCGTAGTGGTAGTACCAAAAAAAATGAAAGATTCCTGAATCTTCATGCACAAAACTTCTTAAACCGCGAATTGGAAAAGAAAAACGAAAGAGCACAAAAAACCATCGATTTCATTGAAGAACAACTTGAAATCGTGTCTCAGTCCTTAATGGTATCGGAAACTACACTTGACACTTATCGTTCTACTGAGCAGATCATTAATTTCGATTTTGAGGCACAAAGGGTTTTTTCGCGTATGGAAGGATATCAGAAACAAAAAGCCGAACTATTGGCCCGTGAAAAGTATTACCAATACCTTCAAAATTATCTTACGCAGTCGGGGGAAGATGGAAGCGACCTGGTACCACCCTCTTCGCTTGGCGTCAGCGATCCGCTTTTGAGTACAATCATAGACGAACTGATCAAATTATACACCCAAAGATCAGAGTTGCTCATCAATTATAAAGAAGATAATCCCATCCTCAACAATGTAAACCTTCGCATCATCAATGCCAAAAATACGGCACTGGAGAGTCTGAAAAATGTAATTTCCCAAAACAATGTGGCCATCGAAGATGTGGATGAGCAGATAGAGACCATATCGGCAAAAATAAGCACCTTGCCCGAATCGCAGCGCAACCTGTTTACCATGGAAAGACAATTTCAGCTCTACAATGAGTTGTTTGTTTTTTTGCAAAACAAAAAGGTAGAACTGGAAATTACCAAATCGGGTTTCACCCCCATTCATGACATTGTAGATCCCTCCCTTGCCGCTGAGGGAAGTCTGATCTCCCCACAAAGAAAAAGGACTCTGACCATCGCAGGGTTTATGGGACTGGCAATTCCCATTTTTCTGCTGTTTTTAAATGATTTCTTCAACAACAAGGTACGGTCGTCTGAAGATCTGGAAAAGTTGAAGTTATTTCCATACATCGGTATTATTTCCCGCAACAATCAGAAAGACAATCAGGTTGTACCCTATGACAAATACTCGGTATTGGCCGAATCTTTTCGTTCTTTGAGAACAAATGTGCAGTTTTTGCTGCCACACGGAAAAAAACCAGTAATCATGGTTACCTCCACACTATTGGAAGAGGGAAAAACCTTTATAAGTCTTAACCTCGCAGCAGGTTTTGCCAATATGGGCAAAAAAGTGTTGATCTTATCCTTTGACCTGCGTAAACCCAAATTGCATAAATATCTTGATACTGAACTCCCCAAAGGACTGACCAATTACCTGATCTCAGATATTCAACCCCGGGAGATTATCCATAAAAGCTCCATAAAAGACCTGGATATTATTTTTTCCGGGCAGGTACCTCCCAACCCTGCAGAACTCATCGGATCGCCCAAAGTAAAAGAGCTCTTCGATTTTGCAGAAAAAGAATATGATTATGTAATAGTTGATACCCCTCCGGTGGGTATGGTATCAGACGGGCTTTTGCTTGTGGAGCATTGCAATTCGATCATTTATGTAGTAAGACACAACAAAACACCCCTCAAATATCTGCAGCATACCCTCAAAGGAATGAAAGAGAAAGAGATACACAACATCAACATTTTACTGAATGATGTGCCACCTCCCGGAAAGTTCAGTAATTACTCTGAATATACCTACCAGTACAGCTATTATGATTCAAAAAGTAAAAAAACCTGATGTAAAAAACATTCTGGTTCAAAAATACGTTGGAGAAGGGTTGATATATATGCAATTCTTCTCCTTTTTTATGACAGAGATAAATCGAACATTGCTGAAGAAAAGTTGATAAAAGTTTCCGTGTTCAGAGCCCAAACGCAGTTGATAACAAATTCGTGGAAAAATGAGAAAATTAAGAACTGTACGAGTAATTGCCAATGGGGAGATATCAAAAGGAGCGTACGTACTGACATTTAAAAGAGATTTTGAATTTATTGCCGGACAGGTTTTGGGTATTACTACCGATATGGGCATTGAACCCAGGTTATACAGTATCGCCAGTGGTGTGAAAGATGATAACATACATATATTGTATACCCTCAAACAAGATGGCCTGCTTACCCCACATCTTTCAGGCTTAAAGCCAGGAGATAAAATTTACATCACCGATGTTTTTGGGACATTCATTTGCCATGAGAAACCGGCGGTTTGGATAGCCACCGGAACCGGCATTGCACCGTTTGCTTCCATGGTCTTATCAGGGTTATCTGAAAACAAAATATTGATTTACGGCAATCGCAACAGATCGAACCTATACTTCCATGACACCTTCCAAACTCTTATGGACCAACGCTATTTCCCTTGCTGCAGCAAAGAACAAAACCCTGACACTTTTCATGGAAGGGTAACGGATTTTCTGAAAAGATTTGGAGCAGAAAACAACCATCTGCCTTTTTACCTTTGTGGAAGTGCTGAGATGGTGGTAGATGTAAGAGATATGCTGATAGAACAAGGTGTGCCTTTTCATAATATTATGTCAGAAATATTTTTTTAACCGTTTACATGATCGATCGGTTCTGGTTTATGATCTGTGAAGATGTCCGTTTTTTTTTGCAGGGTGGGATATAAAACCTTCGAAGGATTGAAATCTTTTTGCTAAGGAGCAAATGTGATTTTCTTGCCATTACGAAACAAACAATATGATACATTTTTGTTACTTTTGAAAAAAACAATCTTACATTCCATCAGTCAAACAGTCTGATAAAATTCAACAAAACCCCAACAGAAAATATTCAAAATGCCTGCTTCACCCATACCTCTTACATCAGAGAAACAAAAAGAACCCCTATTCGGGAAAACGCTTTCCCAACTTCAGAAAACAGTGAAAAGCTTTGGAATGCCCGGATTCACCGCCACCCAGATATGCGAATGGCTTTACAAGAATCATGTGAGATCTTTTGACGAAATGTCAAATATCTCAAAAAAGCATCGTGAGACCCTTCAAAACAATTTCATTTTGGGCATCAGTGATCCGGTAAAAGTGCAGACCTCTGCAGATGGTACCAAAAAATACCTGTATCGCTCGCAATACGGAAAATTCATCGAAGCTGCTTTCATTCCTGAAAAGAACCGAAACACCCTTTGTGTTTCATCGCAGGTGGGTTGCAAAATGGGATGCCTTTTTTGTATGACAGGTAAGCAAGGTTTTCAGGGTCAGCTCAGTGCCGGAGAGATTGTAAACCAAATACGCAGTTTGCCGGAAAGAGAACAACTTACCAATATCGTGTATATGGGCATGGGCGAACCCTTCGACAACCTGGAGGGGGTGATGCAAAGCATAGAGATTCTGACCTCGGAGTGGGGTTACGGGATGAGTCCGCGCAGAATAACCGTTTCCACCATCGGCATCATACCTGCTATGAAAGTATTTCTGGAGAACAGTAAATGTCATTTGGCAGTGAGTTTGCACTCACCCTTTGAGGAAGAGCGACGCAAATTAATGCCCGTTGAAAACGTTTATTCATTGCCTGAAGTGCTGAAAACCATCAGAGAGTTTCCTTTGGGTAAGCAAAGAAGGATATCTTTTGAATACATTGTTTTCAAAGGACTAAACCACAGCATTCAGCATGCAAAGGAGCTTGCCAGAATCCTCAACGGGATTCGTTGCCGCATCAATCTTCTTTATTTTCATCCCATACCCAACACACCACTTGAAGCGCCCACGGAAGAGATTATACAAGGGTTTAAAAACACACTGGAAGGAAAAGGGATTACCACCACCATCAGAAAATCGCGTGGTCAGGACATATATGCTGCCTGCGGAATGCTTTCAACAAAAGAGCTCTTGAAAAAACAGGGCAGTCCTGAAAATTCCTGATCAAAAACCTTCGCAAATTATTTTCTCAAAACCCAGGCCGATAGGATCAGCAGAGGATGAATGATCCACAGCCTAACCCATGCTATCCAGGGTGCAACACACAAACTATCTTCTATGCACGAACCCATCCGGATAAAGTAAACATGAGAAGGGATAAAAAGAAGCATAAGCACCATGATTGAAAACACTGCAATCCTGCGTGTTATGGGAAATAATAGTCCTAAACCTGCCACCAGTTCAATAAAACCGGAAAAATAATTGAGAAAGACAGGAAAAGGGAAATACGGAGGGATAAGAGGTCGGTAAAAGTCTGGCATGACAAAATGATTGATGCCGGCAACAACAAAGAAAAGAGCAAAACCGATTCTGAAGAACCTTAAAGGTGACAAAAAAAGAGTATGTTGAATGCTCATAAAATTTTCGATAATCTTCGGATATCAGGCTAGTTTCCAGCGTGTTTCAAGATGCACTTTCCGGAGTATCAACGCAAAAGGCACCCACCAGATCAAATCGTTGGTAATGAGGGTATATCCAAAACCTATGGAGATGTTGCCCTGTATATAATGAAAAATGAAACCCAGAGGTCCCAATATTTTACCCATAAATCCAATGGCAACAATGGGCCAGTGCCTGACAGGATCATAGCTCGCCCACCAATAACCCAAACCCCATACACCAATCACCATACCCATTCCTTGCCAAACAACGGGGTGGTTAAGAGGTTCCATATGCACCAGATGAAAAAACTGAGTGGGAAACAATACAACCCATGTTCCCCAGAGGATGTTATATATAGCGGCAAGTTTTAAAGTAATTTGCATAATCAATTTCTTGAAGTTTCTTTTGAAAACAACCCATACAGGAAAAATGTTTTTTAGAACAAAACCGGAAATGAATGGTTGCGGGAAGAAGAAAATTTTAGCGATTGGTATACGGTGCTTGACCTTCGGCGATTAACTTTTATATTAGGGTTTTTGCAAATAAAAAACAGACCATTAATCTGGAAATAAACTTCATTATAAAAGATTAATGCCCATTGTTATCGAGAATTATGCTTCGTATCATTTCACTTTATTTTTCCGAATAAAACTTTTCACTATGTATTTCCGCATAGTTCAACAATTCAGATAGCACATCCGGGTGCAAATGCATCACATTTCCTTTTTTTTCATAAGGATCATGCTGAAGATCAAACAAAGTAGTATCAATTTTTAAAGGAGTAGAATTGCCAGGGTATCCACCCCCACCGGCATTGATCACCGAGAAATAATTGTGTGGCAAATGCAGTTTCCATCTTCCATCGGGCGACAAGATTGCTTCGAACTGACGGTTGAGACTTACAGCATAATAATCATGTGGATTTTCGGCATTTTCTTCGCCTTTTATGAGTCCCCATACGTTTTCACCATCAATTTCATTTTCAGGTAATGGTGCACCTGCTATATGAGCAATCGTAGGCAAAAAATCAATAGAGAAAAAACAATCTTTGGAAATGGTTCCTTTCTTAATCTGATCAGGGTATTTGATCACCAGCGGAGACCTGATACCCCCATCAAAAGAAGTAGTTTTACTAGCCCGAAAGGGTGTTTTACCTGCGTGATCGCCATAGGTGATCCAGGGTCCGTTATCAGAGGTAAAAACAACCATTGTGTTTTCTTCTACACCATTTTCCCTGAGAGCACTCATGATCTCCCCCACAGACCAGTCAATTTCCATGATCACATCGCCATAAAGCCCCTGAGAAGAAACTCCCCTATACTTATCACTCACAAATAGAGGTACATGGGGTTGCGGATGAGCAACATAAAGAAAGAATGGATTTTCATGATTTCTGTTGATAAAATCAACTGCATCTTCTGTAATCCAGGTTGTAAACATTTCCTGGTGTTCATGCGTTACCGAATCAATCTTTACCAGACCATTTTCCCAGTACTGCAGCGGAAACTGACCCCAGTAATCCGGATTCACCGGATGACCTGCCCACATATCGTTGCTATACATAATACCTGCTGATTCATCGAAGCCCCTGTTATGTGGCCGGGTATCATCCTGATCGCCAATATGCCATTTACCAAACATCCCTGTATAGTAATTATTTTTTTGCAATACTTCTGCTATGGTTGCAAAAGAAGGTTCCACACCCCGTGCATTGGGTCCATGTGCCCCATGCATACCAGTTCTTCCCGGATAACAACCCGTTAACAAAGCTGACCGCGAAGCAGAACAGACAGCCTGCGGAACATAGAAATTATGAAACTGTCTTCCCTCTCCGGCAAGTTTCTTCAGATGGGGTGTAGAATAGTCGTTTTGACCAAAAGGTTCAAAATCAGCCCACCCGGCATCATCTAAAAATATGATTACTACATTTGGTGCAGAAGGTTCCTGTTGCAGTGCAAGCTGACCGCATCCCTGCAAAAAAGCAGATACAGGTAACAACCCCAATGCAGGAAAAAGAATTTGTTTTGCTTTCATAAATCCGGTTTTAATATTGCAAAAAACAAATATAATGAAAACGACTTTAACTATTAATTTTTTGAGACATAAAAAAACAAATCTACCCGAAAAGGGTTAACATACGTGAAAAAGAAGCAATCAGGCAGAGCACGGATAAAAGCATAGCAAATGTTTCAAAGGAAAAATCCAGAGAAAACCTTCAATATGTATAACAATCAATTGCCGGAAAGTAATTACTTTTATAGATCATATACAAAACAAAGTGTATCAAAAGCAGATCATAATCACTTTTAAACCCAAAAAACAAAGAAAAAATGAAAAGAATTACAGTTGCCAAAGGAGATGGTATAGGCCCTGAGATCATGGATGCAGTATTAAAAATACTCAAATCAGCAAAAGCAGAGATCGCATTTGATGAGATAGAAGTAGGTGAAAAGATCTATCTTTCCGGCAATTCATCAGGCATTGCTCATGAATCCTGGGATACGATAAGGACAAACAAAGTATTTCTGAAAGCACCCATCACCACTCCCCAGGGAGGGGGTTATAAAAGTGTAAATGTAACCACCCGCAAATCGCTGGGACTGTATGCCAATGTTCGTCCTGTAGTGAGCATGCACCCCTATGTAACCACCAAGCACCCGGAAATGGATGTGGTGATTGTAAGGGAAAACGAAGAAGACCTTTATGCCGGCATCGAGCACCAGCAAACGGATGAAGTTGTTCAGTGCCTGAAGCTGATAAGCAGACCGGGAAGTGAGAAGATTATCCGCTATGCTTTCGAATATGCGAAGCAATATGGAAGAAAAAAGGTTAGTTGTTTTTCGAAAGACAATATCATGAAACAAACGGATGGATTGTTTCATCAGATATTTAATGAGATAGGAGAAGAATATCCTGAGATAGAAAAAGAGCACTGGATTATTGACATAGGTGCTGCTAAACTTGCAGCAACCCCTGAGGAATTTGATGTGATCGTCACCCTGAATCTTTATGGTGATGTTATTTCTGATATTGCAGCACTTATAGCCGGGTCGGTAGGATTGGCCGGATCGGCAAATATTGGTGAAGAATGCGCTATGTTTGAAGCCATTCATGGGTCAGCACCCACCATTGCCGGTCAAAACATTGCCAATCCATCAGGTTTGCTACAGGGTGCATTGATGATGCTCGTTCATATTGGACAAACAGAAGTTGCAGAAAAAATTCAGAATGCCTGGCTGAAAACCATAGAAGAGGGCTATCATACCTTCGATATCTACAAAGAAGGATTGAGTAAGGAGAAGCTGGGAACCCGGGAATTTGCGGATGCGGTGATCCGGAACCTGGGGGGCAAACCCACAAAAATGGCCGTGGCATCTTACAATACCGATAAAGTATTTCAAATGCCTGTTTATACAAAAAGATCTCCTGCAAAAAAAGAACTGCAGGGTGTGGATATATTTGCTCACTGGAGCGGATCAGACCCCGAAAAAATGGCATCACTGCTGAAAAGCATCGAAACAAAAAACATAAAACTGTCTATGATCACCAACCGGGGTATCAAGGTTTGGCCCGATGGATTTGATGAAACATTCTGTACCGATCACTGGCGATGCAGATTTAAACCTGCAGAGGGAACTCAGTTTACCAACAAAGACATCGTTCAATTGCTCGATGCCGCTGTTAACAATGGCATAGACGTGATCAAAACAGAAAACCTGTATTCCTTTGACGGAAAAACTGCTTTTTCACTTGGACAAGGGCAATAACAGAACATTTTGCAGAAATGCAAAGTAGATTTTCAGTAAAGTAACAATGAGTCAACTTTAAGGATTTTATTGTCAATATATTACATAAATTCACGCTAATTTAAATATTTGATATTCGGACAATGAAAAGCCTGGAATTTTGGCGAATTTCCCGAAAACTCGTTTTCGGAGTAGATTCAATAATCGTTGTTTGCAAACAGAATAATTATTACCGCTGAACGTTTTCAGTTTGAATGATCAAGATTTTGAGTACAATACCTAAAAGTATAAAAAATGAAAACATACCACTTTACCGATTAGACAGGGAAAGTGATACAACAACATTTTACTTCGTAAAAAAACGATTTTATGATTAGAGTATTTTTATTAATCCTTGTATTGGCACTGGTATTTTCAATAACCAGTAAAGCACAATCTGGTGCTGAAAAAAGATATATAGATCAGGATCCACAGATAGAAGATGTTTTGGAGTCTTATCGTGAGATAAACAAAAAACAGGGCATGCAAGGATACAGGATCCAAATTTACACAGATTCGGGGAACCGTTCGAAACTGCGCACAGACCGAATGAAATCGCAGTTTGATTCCCGTTTTCCTGAGGTAAGATCCTATATATCATACGACGAACCCTACTATAAACTCAGGGTTGGTGATTTCAGAACCCGCCTCGATGCAGAAAGGTTTTTAAGAAGAATAGCACCTGTTTATCTTTCCTCAATACTGGTGGTAGACCGCATCAACTATCCCCCACTGGATGATTCCTATGAAAATCCGGTGGAGATCATACCTGAAGAACCAGAATAGGGCTCCTGAAAAAAGGTTTTTCCTTATTGGTATTGATTTCCAACCTATCTCACTCTTAAATATTAAGAATACTTTTAAACGGGATGTGTTTTTTGTAAACAGTTTAAATATTAATCATCTATAGTTGTTTCCCTGCTCATTAGTCTTTGCAAGAAAAACGCCAAATACTGCGTTATTCTCGTTTTGGAATCCATCATTCGAAGGACTTAACTCACTGCTTTTCAAATACTCGAAAGACCTGAACACCAAAAATACAAATTAAGCATTCCACTTTATTTAGCGGCTACAGTTCACTAAGCATTCGTTTCGGTTGCTTCCGGCAACCATGAATTAGTTACACGAAATATTATCTTACATCGGACGTATTTGCTGCCATCCTCACTGCAAGATCCTCTATATCGGCCCTACGGGCAAGCATTTTCATCCATTCAGCGGGGATAGTTTGGGCACCATAAACCAGACCAGCCAGTCCGCCGGTAACAGCAGCGGTGGTATCGGTATCTTCTCCCATATTCACAGCTTTCAAAACAGCATCTTTATAGTTCAGTGTTTTCATAAAACAATACACAGAGGCTTCCAGCGTGTGTACCACATATCCACTGCTGTAGATATATTTCTTTTCGGGGATCAAACGTATATCGCCGTGAAAGAGGCGGTTAAACTGCTCAATCTCCGTTTTTTCCACACCCATCCGGTTTAAGAAAGGAGGCAAGTCTCTTTGCAAATCAATATAGGCATAGATACCCGGGGTTTTCAGAATGAGCAACCGGGCAAACTCAAGATAGTAAAAACATGCTACAACAGAGCGGATATGCGCATGGGTAACAGATGAAACAAGCGAAACAAGTCTGAACCGTTCTTCAATAGGTTTATCGATCATGTGAAAAACCAGAGGCAGTATACGCATGAGAGACCCGTTGCCATTAGAGTGCTCATCTGTTCCTCCGGCTAATTCTGGTTTCACTCCGTTCATAAATCTGTTAATGGCTTCGCGTGTGGTCATACCCACATCAAAGGTTTGCCCGGTGGCTGTCCAGTATCCTTCATGCAGCCATTTTACAAAATGGTTGGCAAGCACCTGTAAATCAAACTCACCCGTAAGCATCTCTGCCAGGCAAAAGGTCAGCGATGAATCGTCGGAAAAAGTACCGGCAGGCATGTTATGGGTTCCATGCCCGGTCATACCTGTTGCGGGTTCTTCCAGCATCCTGTCCCTGCTCTTAAACTCGTAGGGTACACCCAGCGCATCGCCAACGGCAACACCCAAAAGGGCAGATTTGATGAGTTCAGTCTTGTTTTGTATTTCAGTCATAACCAATTATTTTAATAACAATGAACTTCTTTTGTCAAATTTACAGTCTTCAGAAAGAAATGCCGATCATTTTACAACCAAATTCCAGAAAGGCGATAAATTACATCTTATCTGCAAAGATAAAAACACAAATAACATAACCAGTTATTCTTTGGAAAAGGAAAAAGAAAAAAATGAACCGATCCATGACAAAAATTTTGACACACACGCGGATGATTATAATT
>CAZPVB010000095.1:0-13979 GCA_964589855.1 uncultured Bacteroidales bacterium | reverse complement strand
GGGCAACTTACAAGCAAAATCGCAAACCACTCAATATCAAAGAGAAACAAATTATGAACAGATGAAATTAAGACGAATCAACAGGGCTGTGCATCGCGACGTGGGTTATTTTTTCTTTGGGATGTGCATTATTTATGGTCTGTCCGGTATTGCTCTCAATCACAGGCACCACTGGAATCCTAATTTTATTATCAAGCAAACAGGATTCAATGTTCAATTAAATTCAGAAAGTGAAGAGGTAATGGATTGGGTAGACACTGTATTGAAAGAGATCAATGAAGAGGGGAATTATAAAACACACCTGGTAAGTGGAGATAATATGCGGATTTTTATTAACGGGGGGACAGTGAATGTAAACCTCAACACTGGAGAAGGAGTGCTTGAAACAGTAAGAAAGAGACCTGTTTTTAATGAAATTAATTTTTTGCATTATAATACGCCACGAAAATTATGGACATGGTTTTCTGATTTATTTGCTGTGGGTTTGATCCTCCTTGCCGTAACAGGATTGTTTGTATTGAAAGGTAAAAACGGATTTCAGAAAAGGGGTGTATATTTTGTAACCATGGGTATACTCATTCCTGTTTTACTTCTTTATTTTTATTTATCGGTTTAGAATCATTATTTATATCCATGCCTGGCATAATCCTGACGAAAGAAACAATCATCAGGAATTAGCAGGTGTCGCATGGTCTGCCTGGTCAACTTGTAAAAATCAAATTCTCTGTCTGGGTGCAATCATGTTTTCCGGCTTTAAAATATCATCCAATTCTTCTTTTGACAATAAATTTTTGGCAAGAATCAGATCGTAAACACCCTTATTGGTTTCCATGGCTTCTTTGGCCAAAAGGGTGCAGGTGTCGTATCCCAGAATGGGATTCAAAGCAGTAATAAGACCAATGCTGTTTGTAACCATGTTGCGACAATGTTCTTTATTTGCTGTAATTCCTGATATACAACGATGCTGAAGGATAGTCATACCGTTTTTAAGCATTTCAATAGATTCGAATAAACTTTGCACGATGATGGGTTCCATTACATTTAGCTCGAGTTGCCCGGATTCTGCTGCCATTGTAACCGTAAGATCATTTCCAATTACCTTAAAGGCGATTTGATTGACCACTTCGGGAATGACCGGATTTACTTTACCGGGCATAATAGATGATCCTGGCTGCATAGGAGGGAGGTTGATTTCATTAAGACCCGCCCTGGGTCCCGAAGACAAAAGGCGCAGATCATTACATATTTTAGATAGTTTTACAGCAAGGCGTTTGATGGTTGCCGAATACATTACAAAAGCACCAGTATCCTGCGTTGACTCCACAAGGTTAAGGGCAAGTTTCAGCTCCATGCCCGTGATTCGTCTGAGATGTTCTAAAACCCTTTTGCTATAATCAGGATGTGTATTGATGCCGGTGCCTATGGCGGTACCTCCCATGTTTATATCGCACATGAGATTGGCATTGGCTTTTAATCTTGCTGTTTCTTCTTCAAGTGTAGTTACGTAAGCACCAAAAGTTTGACCTAATGTCATGGGTACAGCGTCTTGCAGTTGTGTTCTGCCCATTTTTATCACATCAGCAAATTCTTTTTCTTTAACTTTCAATTCCCTGATGAGTGAGTGGAGCACTTCGATTAGTTTTTTATTGCTTGCAAGAAGGGCTATCTTCACTGCAGTTGGGTAAGCATCGTTGGTAGACTGTGAAAGGTTTACATGACTGTTGGGATGACAATACCTGTACTGGCCTTTTTCATGCCCCATGATCTCGAGTGCACGGTTGGCAATTACTTCATTGGCATTCATATTGGTAGATGTTCCTGCTCCCCCTTGTATCATGTCAATAACAAAATGATGGAAGTATTTTCCGTTCATAATTTCATGACAAGCTCTTACAATTGCGTTGCTGACATCAGTTTCCAGTAAACCCAGCTCATGGTTGGTACGCGCAGCAGCCATTTTCACAGAAGCAAGTGCAATAATGAGTTCGGGAAAGAAGTTGAGTGTAATACCACTGATCATGAAATTTTCTATGCCCCGCATGGTCTGAATCCCATAATAAACTTCGTTGGGAACTTCTCTTTCTCCCAAAAGATCATGCTCGGTGCGGGTTCTGCCTGATTCATACTGCGCTCCTACGTTAATCACCTTCGAATTGCTCTGTCGCATCCGCCTGGAAATTACCTTTGATATCTGCCTGAAAATTTTAAGGGCAACATTTGTCTGTTGATTGAAAAGTTTATTGAAATCTTCGCCAGAGATACAATAGGTGAGTGTTTCTTTCAATGCACGGGCACTGGTAGAGTGCGGTGTGTCGGCCATAATTGTTCCTTCACCAAGAAAGTCGTATTTACCGAAAAAAGTTAAACGTTTTTCTTCTCCAAAAGGAGTTTTCTTAAAAAGCTCTACCTCCCCTTCAAAGATGATATATAAATATTTGTTGCGCGGACTGTTTTCTTCAAAAAGGTAATTACGCTCTTTAAAAATTCTTTCTGTAAGCGAATCGAGTATGATTTCCATTTCGTTATCTTCAAGATCGCGAAATATTTCTACCCGTTTCAAAAATTTCAGTTTGGTTTCTTTGTTCATTTGTTCTGTTTTGATATGAAGGATAAACCGGACATGTTTGCTATTTATATATTCTTCTGATTACAACAAACAAAATGCTTTCCAGAGATAATGGGAGAAAGTATCCGATATTTTTAAAATTAGATTTTTATTTTTGTAAAAGAATGAACCGAAATGTAACGATCCTTTTGACAAACATGGCAATGATTGTTATTCTAAAAAACTGTTGAGATGGAAATATCAATTATTTTGTTATATTTGATTTCGAAACATGCATCCCGCATTTAATTTTGGCACTAAAGATTTGTTTGGTCATCGACAACCTTGTATTTGAGACTTTCCTGCCGGGCACAACTATAAAATTTGATAATTCTTTCCGAAACTGAACAGATTAAATCTCATTGATAAAATTGATTGATGAACAACTGCACCTGTTGAAAAATGACATGGCCGGCATCTTTCTCATTTGATTTGTTTGTCAACAGATTGAAATGTAAATCAAAACTATATTATGGAGATATGAACTTTAAAATGGCAGGGGATCTCCTTCTTCGCTGTCGTTGCTTGCCGACCATCCCGCTTCCGGTGGTTCTTCGCCTGTAAATGGTGGATTTTCGGTAGCAGGTGGCTGCGTGTTATCAGCATTTATTGTTTCAATTTTCCATATCTTTATATCAGTAAACCAGTTGCCATTGTACTCACGACTTTCAACGTTGATCGAAGCTTTTACCCGGTTTCCCGCCTGCAAGGATGAGATATCAACTTTATCGTTCCAGTTGATCATACATACCTTTTTAGGATAGGCATCCTCTGTTTCCAGAATAATCTCCTGCTTTTTCCATGGTCCTCTTGCCGATTGCCCGGTTTTAGGTTCCAATACTTCTAATACTTTTCCTTCTAGTTCCATATTTTCGTCAATTATATTTTAATGATTTTATATGCTTGAATCATAATTCTGCTTTAGCGATCATATAGGTGTAAAATGTAAAATTGGATGCGAATATAGGCATTTAAAAGGGAAAATGATAGTATTCATTAAAGGTTAAATAAATATAAATTCAAAGATGTCATTTCTTATACCTGATTGTCAGTGTTTTGTTTATCTGTCATAAAATCAAGCACTTGTGGTTTGGTCGAAATTTAGGTGTAACTGATAGTAATATGAATAATTCACCTTTGCCTTCATGAAAAGAAGGGTTGTCGACTAAATGTGTTGTTTGGATGTAAAAAATTATTACCTTAGCGTGTTTTATGATTGTTACCTAAAAAGAGTTCTGTTATGCTTTATAAAGTTATGTTATCTTTGATCGTTGCCTTGTATTTTACTGTTCATTTGTATGGAAGTTTGCAGGTTGTAGGAGATATTTCCGGAAATACAAAGGTTGAAACTGACCAAACCCTTTCACAACAAATTTTACCAACCCCTGATCCCAAAGAACAGTCAGATGAAAATACGCAGGAATCGTTTCTAAAACAGTTTTTTACTCCTGTTTTTAATGTTATCCATTTCTTTTTATTTTTTGGTGTTGTATTGCTTTATATCAGAAGCAGAAAACTTAAAAGAAGATTGCATCGTACCCGCGCAAAACTTCACAATGAGTCATTAAAGTTTAATCATAGATTAGATCATTTGACACTGGAGCAAAAAGAATTGAAAAAAATCATAAAAGAGTATTCTGAGATACAATACTAAGTTTAGATTTAAGTATAATACTGAAACTTAAATCTCAAACTTATGAAAAAGATCACCTTCCCATTATTCTTTACACTCATTGCTTTTACCGGATTATTCGCTCAAAATACCAGTGGCAATAGATCTGCTCTGGTTGACTTTGATGGATTTTCCAATAAGGAATATGCCGCCTTTTTGAATAAAGATGGTTGGCCTGTAGACTCCTTAAATACAGGTGCCGCTGCTAATTATCTTTCTGATGAAGAAAAAAACCTTGTACTTGCCATGAATTTGATCAGGTACGATCCTGCAAAATATGCTGAATTATATGTTCTTCCAAGGTTTGAATATTATTCCGGGAACTTGTTTCATTTCCCTGGAAAAACTCCTACCCGCACGTCTGAAGGGGTGAAAGCGGCAGAAGAGTTGTATGCTGAACTAAAAAATGCTGAAAGCATGCCTGTTTTTTATCCCTCTGAAGGTATGAGCAAAGGATCTGAGGATCATGCTCTCTATATGAAGCGTACAGGTATTACCAGTCATAAAGGTCAGGGTGGCATGAGCAAGCGTGTTTCGAAATATGGTGAATGGAAGGGCGCTTTGGCTGAAAATCTTCAGTGGGGCACCTCAAATGCTCATGAAGCCATTATAAGTCTTATGATAGACGACGGAATTCCCGGAAGGGGACACCGGGTAAATGCCATGAATCCAACTTACACCAAAGTGGGAGTTGCTATTGCTCCGCATCCTGAATACCGAATCTCTTATGTAATTAATTTTGCCAATGATTATATTGAAAAATAAAAAAAAGAAAAAGGAAACTGAATTTATATCTTTTTTTGCAGATAATATTTTTCTATTTTAGCCCATTCATGCTTCTAAAATATAAATTTTTTTTTATTGATGTTTAATACCCCCAGATTATCCGGCAATCTCGTTTTATTCTTATTTTTCTTTTTGTTTTGTTTCAGCGTGAAAACGCAGGGGCAAATTTCTGGTGGGGATAAAAATTCAAGGAAGATTATTGAGATGTTGAATGAAAAAGGGGATGTTTACATTAGCGTTTCCAGGAAAATCATATCTGAATATCCTGAAATACTCTATTTGTCGTCTATTGATTATCATACTCCTGAACGAATTTTCCTGTATTCAAACAGGAAAGCCATGGAGGTTATTCTTGCCAATGATATTGATTTTCGTATCGAAAAGTCTCCCGGACAGGTTGCTTTCGATCTCAACATGAAAACCTGGGAAGACCTTAAAGAGAAAGATCTTACGGACTCCTGGGACTTCTATCCAACTTATGAGGCGTATGAGCAACTGATGTATCAATTCGAGGCAGATTTTCCTGATCTTATTGAAATTCAGAATATTCTTACTTTGCCCAGCGGAAGATCCCTGCTATTTGCTAAAATATCTGCCAATGTGCAGGAAAGAGAATCCGGTCCCAGGTTTATGTATACCTCAACGATGCATGGCGATGAAACTACGGGTTTCATCCTTTCATTGCGGCTGATTCATCATTTGCTTACC
Organism: uncultured Bacteroidales bacterium; assembly: GCA_964589855.1. Classification (GTDB taxonomy): domain Bacteria; phylum Bacteroidota; class Bacteroidia; order Bacteroidales; family UBA7960; genus SKVR01. Next base: position 8,208 of record CAZPVB010000095.1, on the reverse strand, counting down.
CATTATGGAGTGTCTGATGAAGTTACCCATCTGGTTGATAATCTTGAAATATGGATTTGTCCTAACGAAAACCCGGATGGGACTTACACCAATGACAATAGCAGTGTGTATGGTGCAACGCGTTCTAATGCCAATGGTTATGACCTGAACAGAAATTATCCAAACATGGTGAATAACCCTTCAGCACCCATGCAACCCGAAACCCAGGCAATGATTGAGTTGACCGATTCTATCCATTTTGTAATGTCGGCAAATATGCATGGAGGTACTGAGGTGGTCAATTTTCCCTGGGATAGCTGGACCAGTTCAGAAATAACCCATGCAGATCACTCCTGGTGGGAGTTTGTATCTCGTGAATATGCCGATACTGCAAGATTTTACAGCCCTTCCACATATTTTGAGGGTTTTGACAATGGAATTACACACGGAGGAGATTGGTACGTGGTTTATGGAAGCCGCCAGGACTATATGAACTATTACAAAAATCAAAGAGAACTAACACTCGAAATCTCCGACACCAAACTATTATCCCCTTCCTTGCTTCCCCAGCATTGGGAATATAATCACCGTTCATTGCTGAATTACATATCACAGTCCTTATACGGTATTCAGGGCGCAGTTACTGATGCCTATTCGGGAAAACCTCTTGAGGCAAAAGTAGAAATTATGGGTCATGATCAGGACAATACTTTTGTATATTCCGAATTACCCGATGGTGAATTTTTTCGTCCTGTTATGGAAGGCACCTATGACCTTAAATTTTCCTCTGAAGGATATCATGATCTGATTATTCAGGATGTTACAATTGAAAATTATGCAGATATTTATCTCAATGTACAAATGATGGGTGAAAACCCTTTTGCTCCTCCCGAAGAGCTGGTTGCACATACGGGTAACAACAACGTAGTTTATCTTTCATGGCAAAAGCCAAACACAGAGGGCGACTTTGATTTTTTTGAACCTGATTCTTACCATATTTTCCGCGATGAAGAAATGATTGGTGAAACAACTGAAGCCTCATTTTTTGATGAAAATCTTGCCGCCGGTACTTACGAATATTTCGTAAAAGCCTATTATGCCGAGCCGGAAGGATTGTCGTTTCCTTCCAACGTTGTTTCTGTTACTTTAGACGAAGAGGTATATTTTACCATTACTGCCACTTCGGGTGAAAATGGTTCGATTGATCCTGAAGGAGAAATTCAGGTACAACAAGGACATGACCAGTCATTTGCCTTCTTACCAGATGATGGATTTTTAGTGGATGACATAATCGTGAACGGAGAATCTGTTGATATTGAAAGTTCTTATTTGTTCTCAAATGTTTCCGGAGATCATACCATACATGCTGATTTTATTGCAGATCCATCCCAACAGGAATTTTCTGTTACATTTATCATTACAGATTTGTTTTCGCAACCTATAAATGATGTGGTAATAGAATTTGATGGGATTACCTACGAGCCGGGAGAGTATGTTTTTGAAAACATTTCGCCGGGTAATTATTTCTACACTTTAACAGCAGAGGGGTACGAAATACATGAAGGGGAAACAGAGGTTGTTGATCAGGATATGGAAATTGAAGTTCAACTTGTGCCGGTAGATGTAGCCACACATCATGAAGATAGTTCTCAAAGTATTGTCTTTTACCCCAATCCCACTTCGGGTCTTTTAAATATAAGAAGCACACTAACCATTGAAAAACTCATTGTTTCGGATCTGTCGGGAAGGCAAATTCTTGAATACGAACCTAGGGAGGCGGATTTTAATATATCATTAAAGAATTTCTCTTCTGGTATATACCTGATCAGTGTTTTGCATAGTCATGGCGTTTATACAGGCAAAATAGAACTGGATCCGGATGATTAATTTTTTTCACCTAACGTCTGATTTCCTTTTTGTCTTATCCTTATCTTTCATACAATTACCAGGCAAGGTAAAATCTTTGGTTATCAAAATGCTGTAAGACTTCAACCCAAACAATATTAACCCACTTGAGTTTAGTGACTGACCATGAACTGAGGCAGTTTTTGGCAATGTAGTTATTTTATATTATCTTAAACTTCTGATTGCCCTGTTAATGGGTTCTTTAATCCTTTCGTAAACCGTATCAATCATCCCTTCACCATCAATTTCAATCACCTGATTATGCTCTCTGTAGTATTTTAAGACTTCTTCGCTGTATTTTTCATGTTCTTCCAAACGGGCAATGATTCTGGTTGCGCTGCTGTCATAGGGCATTTTTCTTTTGGTTCGGCTTCTTTCATCGAGTCTTTTCATAAGTTCGAGATAGCTTACGTCCAAATTAATGACAAGATTAATGGTTTCTCCCATTTTTTTTAAAATTCCATCGAGGATATATGCCTGCACAAGAGTTCTGGGATATCCTTTAAAAATATAACCCCGGTTATTGCCGTAGGTTTCTGTAAGTTTTCTTTCTATCAGTCTGATCACTATTTCATCGGGCAATAGCAAACCCTTGTCCATGTAAGGTTTGGCAAAAACACCTATAGAAGTTTTATCGTCAACCTCTTTCTGAAGCAATTCCCTTGTTGAGATCGTTGTCAGTTCAAATTCTCTGGCAATTTTGTTCGCTTGTGTTGTCATGCCGGCACCCGGATAACCAAACATGACCAGGTTCATGGTTTGTTTTTTAAGATCTTCATCAACATAATGCTTTATCCTGCTAAAAATTTCCTCCGTAGTGCCTCCGGCATCAATATAGGTAAGCAATCCGGTGTTTTTGTAAAAATCTAAAAGCGGAAGGGTTTTTTCATGGTATTCTGTTAATCGTTTTTTTATTACCTCTTTGTTGTCATCTTTTCTGTTTTGCTCTTTTGCTCTCTGTAGCAAACGATTGGTGCATTCTTCGTCAGATAACTCCAGAATAAAGATTCGTGTTAGAGATCGTTGCAGTCTGATGAACAAACCGTCTAAAATATAAGCCTGTACATATGTTCTTGGAAAGCCATCAAAAAGGTATCCATCGCTGCTTTCCTGATTTTGAATTACTTTATTGATCAGTTTTACAATGGTTTCGTCGTCTGCCAAACCGCCGGCTTCTATTTGTTCTTTTACCTTTTTCCCGATGGTGGTTTCCTCTTGTATCTCTTTCCGCAGCAATTCTCCTGTAGAAAGGTAAGTGAGGTTGTAATGCGACATGAGCATTTTGGATTGTGTTCCTTTTCCTGCTCCGGGAGGTCCAAACATGATTAGATTAAGCATAATTAGGTTTGTTTACAGATTTGACGATTGTATCTTCTGATGTAAAACAAATTCCGAAAACCCCAATATTCCAAAGAATCACAATGATCGAAGAATAAAATGGTTTAAAGGATTAAAAATGTAGTTTAATTTTTCAGAACCGCAAATTTACTTTATAATTGCCAAAGTTTAATGTTCTTATCCCATAAAATGTTTATTTCTTTTTCACTCCCAAAAAATATAATCAATAAAATGACAATAAATCCTTTGTGGGTAATTTTGAATGACTTATTTTTGACTTCTCAAAAAAAAAATCAATTATTCGTTTATCAATAAAACAAAATATGAGCGACAATAATAATTCTGCCGGGAGCGGATTCTTTAAGAAACTATTGGATAAAGTAGAGATTTTCGGAAATAAACTTCCACAACCAGTAACCTTGTTTGCTATTTTAATGGGATTGGTATTGCTGCTATCCTGGATTTTTGGTGGTGTATCTGTGGTCAAACCAGGTACAGGAGCAGGCACCGGGACTGCTGAAGAGTTTATTTTGGTGCAAAACCTGTTGACAAAGGAAGGTTTTCAGAGGATTTTTACCAGTATGGTAGATGTGTTTGCTTCTTTCCCCCCGCTTGGTTTGGTACTTGTGGTAATGCTTGGTATTGGCGTAGCTGAGCATACAGGTATGATTGCTGTTGCTCTTAAGGTTTTTGTATCGAAAGTGCCCAATTACCTGATCACATTTTCAATTGTGGTGGCAGGTATGGTAAGTTCTGTGGCGGCTGATGCCGGTTATGTTGTACTGATACCCATGGGTGCAGCACTATTTTTAGGTATGGGAAGACATCCCCTGGCAGGCATTGCTGCTGCTTTTGCAGGGGTATCGGGTGGGTTTGGCGCCAACTTTCTGCCTACAGGTCTCGATCCCATGATCGCTGCTTTCACCGAACCAGCATCCAATCTTATTGATCCATCCTATACGGTCAACCCACTTTCTAATTATTATATTATGGCTGCGTCGGTTCCCATTGTGGGAATTGCTGGTACATGGGTTACTGAAAAAATTCTTGTGCCCCGTTTAGGGGAATACAAACCCTCAGGTGAAATGGTTGATATGGAGGTAAATAATGAAGTAACCCCCAAAGAAAAAAAAGCGCTGAAATGGTCTTTAGTCTCTGTTATGGTCTTATTGGCGCTCATAGCCGCAATGGTTGTTCCTGCCAGTGGTTTACTAAGGGGAGATATTGATCCTAATACCGGATCTCCCAGTTTTCAGCCTTTCTACAATTCGCTTGTACCGATCATGTTCATTATTTTCTTTGTTGCTGGTCTTGTTTACGGAATTGTTGCCAAAACCATTAAATCTGATAAGGATGTTTCTGATATGACTGCCAAGTCTATGTCTACAATGGGTTTATATATTGTTATAGCGTTTGTTGCAGCCCAGTTTGTTGCCTATTTCAATTGGTCTAACCTGGGAAGTGTTCTGGCCGTAAAAGGATCGGATGGTTTAAATGCTATCGGGTTTACGGGTATTCCACTGCTGGTTGCTTTTATCCTTATTTCTTCTCTGGTTAATCTTGTAATGGGAAGTGCTTCCGCTAAGTGGGCATTGCTGGCTCCTATTTTTGTGCCTATGCTTATGCTTATGGGATATTCTCCTGAGGTGACCCAGGCTGCATACCGTATCGGAGATTCCTATTCCAATATCCTTACTCCTTTACTACCCTATTTTCCACTTGTAATTGTGTTTGCGCAAAAGTATGATAAAACAGCAGGAATTGGTACGCTCATCTCAATGATGCTTCCTTATGCCATTGCATTTATGGTTGCCCGGATTCCCATCTTTATTATCTGGATATGGCTTGGATTACCGCTTGGAATAGAAGGTCCGATTTATTATGAGCCATCAGAAAATTCTCAGACCGGTAATGCCTCAGAAATTTCTTATGTAGAACCCGATGTAGTGCACGCACATACGTTTACTCTTCCCAACGGTGACTTTGATTCTTTTTAACAACTCAAAAAAGTATGAATGACAAGTGTTTGTTTGTGTCTGACCTTCATGGTAAAATAAACAGGTACGAAAAACTTTTTAACCTAATTGAAAAGGAAAAACCTTTTGCAGTATTCATGGGCGGCGATTTGTTGCCTTCCAGTGTTTTGCATAGCTTCAGAGCAGGTGAAAATAAATCTGATTTCGTAACGGATTTCCTGGTAAAGAATTTCTCCAGGGTAAAAAACGCTATGGGTGAGGATTACCCACACATCTTTATCATCATGGGAAATGATGATCCGCGTATTGCCGAACAAATACTTTTGGAATTTCATGAGAAGGGTTTGTGGAATTATATTCAGGGGAAGGTTATTGATTTAGGTTCTTATAAAGTATTGGGATATTCTTATGTGCCTCCCACTCCTTTTCTTCTGAAAGACTGGGAAAAATATGATATTGTCAGGGATGAGATAAAACCAGGATGCATAAACCCATCCGATGGTTTTAAAACTTTTAATGATAAAAATGAATATTTGTCTGATACTATCCGGGAAGATCTCAATACTTTGACCCATCTCCATGATACGAATAATATGATCTGTCTATTTCATTCACCCCCTTATAAAACTTTGCTCGACCGGGCAGCATTAGATGATGTAAAAACACCTGAAGGCAATATAGATGTGCACGTGGGCAGCGTAGCCATTAAAAAATTTATTGAGGATCGTCAGCCTTATCTCTGTTTGCACGGGCATATTCACGAATCCTCCAGGATAACAGGAAAGTGGAGTGATGAGATTAACAGAACAAAGTTGATCTCAGCTGCCTATGAAGGACCCCAACTTGCAGTGATAAGTTTTCATCTGAAAGACCTTGAAACTGCTAAACGTATTGTTATATAAACCTTCTGTGCAACTTTGCGTTTGTAACTGTGCTGCTTTATCCTGTAGATCAGTTATCCATACAATAAATTTATTGAACAAAGAAAGGTAGAAATATCTTATATTTTGTATAACCCTGTAAAGCAAGAACTACTCACTGAATAATCCGTTGGGTTTTTCCGGAAAGGGATTTATTTTCACTTTAAGGTTTTACTATTATAAAACTGATCGCTTTTTATGCAAAAAAAAACCATCATTGACACCCATAAAAATATTTTTAAAGGAATTCATCAGCACAAGTTGTGGAATGTTTTTAGTGATATCGAAACACTGATTGAAGAATCAGGGAAAGAGTTTTTTTCAGAAAGGATTGAAAAACACAGGAATACCTATGAGAATATTCTGAAACATTCTTTTGGTGAATACAAAGACCCCGAAAGGTATAAAATTTATAACTATCTGCTGCGCGACCTGCTCGAAATTTCCGACGAACTTACAGAAGTGATCCTTACGGATAATTCTTCCGACAATGTACATGCCGTAAAAAAACAATTGGAAAGAAGTCAGCGGTTGGAGAGAAAAGAAGCCATCGCATATCTTGAGGTGCTTACGTTTAACAATGAACTGTCCGGGCTTCTGCAGGGAATAAAAATCGAAGGAGGTCAAGCTGAGATATCAAGAGAAGAGGCGCTGGTTAAGGTCTTTAATATTATCTGGCTTGCCGATAAATATACAGAATCAGAAAATCAACTTTTAAATTCTGTATGCAAATCCAGGCAATTGTATTGGTACGATAAAAGTTTGATTGTAAGTGCTCTTACATTAAGTTTGCTCCGGTATTTTGATGTGGGTAAATTTCAGTTGCTTGCTCATTTTGTATTGGAGAAAGAAAATTATGTGTGGCAAAGAGCTTTGGTAGGTCTGTTTTTTGCTTTTTTGAAATATCATAATCGCTACCAGCTTTATCCAGCCCTGGAAGAAGTGGTGAAGCAACTGAAAACATTCGATAATATTGAAAGAAATATTGAAACCATACTGATTCAGTTTACCAAAACCAGAGAAACTGAAAGAGTGAGTAAGAAATGGAAAGAAGACATACTACCAAGAATGTCGAGAATCCGGCCGAAAATTGAACAAAAATTAGACCTGGAAAATATTTTTAAAGATGAATTTGGGGAAGAAAAAAACCCTGACTGGGAAACTGTTTTTGAAGATGCACCTGATTTGCTTGATAAACTTCAGGAATTTACAGAAATGCAGATGGAAGGTATGGATGTTTTTATGAGCGCTTTTTCTCAATTGAAAAATTACCCGTTTTTTCATAAAATAAGCAATTGGTTTTTGCCGTTTTACCATCAAAATCAATATATCCAGCCTTTTCTCAAACCTCAAAACAGCGAATTGGATCTTACCCCTTTGGTAAAACGCATTGAGGAAACTCATTTTATGTGCAACAGTGATAAATATTCATTCAGTATAAATTTAGGAATGATACCCGAAGATCAACGGAATGCCCTGATGAAAATGACTTCTGCCGAAATGGAAAGTTTATCAGAGATAGAAAAAGGGGAAGGACTGATCAATGATTTTGCCAAGGTAAAAAGCATTTATACTCAATATTTCCAGGATCTTTACCGGTTTTACAAACTACATCCCTGGAAAAATGAATTTGAAGATGTGTTCCTGTATGACCCAGATGTTTTCGAGAATCCTTTCATTCAGAAGCTGATGTCTGACAGCAGAACTGTTAGAAATATAGCTGAGTTTTATTTCGATAAAAAATTCTATAATTATGCACTGAAAATATTCATTTCTTTGCTGGAAAGGGAAAGCAGCAATGTGGAATTGTTTGAGAAAATTGCTTATTGCTACGAAAAAACCGGAGATTTTGAGAATGCGCTCGACTATTACAAAAGGGCTGATCTGATTGAAACAAACAGATTATGGATTGTACAAAAAATGGCATTTTGTTCCAAATACCTCAATAATTGGTCGCAGGCACTTTTGTATTACAGACAAGCCGAGAAACAAAAACCCGATGATCTGAAAATTCAGGCCAATATTGGGCAATGTCTGATATACCTGGAAAGATACGAAGAAGCACTCGATTACTATTTTAAAATTGAAGT
>CAZPVB010000094.1:12134-14043 GCA_964589855.1 uncultured Bacteroidales bacterium | reverse complement strand
ACCAAACCAAAAACTATTGAATACTTATTTTCTTACTGATGTTTCTGCCGTTGGCTTTCAACCTGAAAATATAGATTCCACTTTCATATTGAGTGAAATCCAGTAATTGATGATTAGCGGAAACAGTACCGGTTGAAACCCTGCTACCCAGAATGTTGAAAACATGATAGGTTGCTCCCACCAGGTCTTCGCTCACAATAAGATTAAGAACACCATTTGATGGATTGGGGTAAAGATTGATATGACCGGAAAAATCATTGGCAGTAACAGGTACAGATGTGGATACTTTTTCCTGTAAAACCACATTGTCTATAGCAATCCTGCCGGGTGAATCAGCCCATTTGTCGAAACTGATCTCAACAGACCCGCTTTCAGGAGCAATAAAATCGACCGATGCCTGTGCTGTATCTTTTTTATGCACATAGGTTTCGGCAATTTTTTCATCATTTGAAGTGTCGAAAACCCTTCCGTAAACGTAAATCCAGTCCCATGCCAAATGGCTGGAATAACTAAGCGTGTATTCCTTACCAGGTTCCACTTCCACTACCTGGGTGATCATTAAACCACCCCCCCAGTTTTTAAAATAAGAATAAGTACCATCAATAACCCCCACTGCAGTTTCCGGGTCATAATCATCGGCACTTTGCACCAAACCATTATCCGCATGGTTTTCCCATCCGGTAAAATCACCGGTTTCGAAATCGCCATTTACAAGAATTGATTCGGTAGGTTCGGGTTCATCGGTTTTCTCAGCGATTTCAATATTGTCGATCCATATTTTTCCGGGTTCATCAGCCGTTTTGCTGAAATCTATCCGTACGGTACCACCTTCGGGTGCCACAAAATCAACTCTACCTTCAGGTTCTTCCAGCAGGTGTGCACTCCCCTCTTCAATGAGGGTATCTGCTATTGCATCATAGACCTTTGCAACCACATAGATGAAGTCCCAGGAGCGGTCGGTATCAAAACTGAGGGTGTATTCTTTACCGGGTTCAACCTCAACAGCCTGTGAGATCAACAAATCGGAATTTCCCCACAATTTGATAAAAGAGTAATCGCCTGAAATGGCATCACCCTGCTCACTGATGGTTCCATCTGAAACGGTCCAACCATCCAGATCGCCCGTTTCGAAGTCTCCGTTGGTTACTATCTGAGGGTGTGCTGTCACACTCATAAGCAGCCCCAGGAGCGTTAAAAATAAAACTTGTATTCTCATAATCGTAAATTTTCGGGTTTTAGAACCGGGGAGAGCAGATTAACTTTGCCCTCCCCGTTAGCATATGATTCATGAATTTGATCCCTGATTCCTGATTTATAAACTTATCTTCAGATTGATATTATTGCGTTTTTAAAAAAGGAGACGGGTACCGTTCAGACCCTCTTATCTTACCTGAATTTTTTCAATCATCTTACCTGATTGGGTATTGATCTGAACGAAATAGATACCCGAACGTACATTATCCATTTGGATAATATGTTGCTGGGCATTAACGGATGCGTTGTAAACAACCTGACCAAGTATGTCAATTACCTGAACATCAGCTATACGCTCGTTGGCCTGGATATTGAACACACCATTGCCGGGGTTGGGATATACTTTCATGCTGACCTGGTCCATTTCATCTACATTGGTCTCATCATTAAGCGGCAATTCAACCAAATCGCCACCGGCAGGCAATGCCACGTAAAGACCGAATGGTTCTCCGTCGCTATTGCTTTCGGGCGTAAGAAAGCCTGAAGCCAGCACAACAATTGCCGCACCATCAAGTTCCAATGTTGACAAAGGTGCCTGATAAGCAGCCACTGTGTTTTCACCAGCAGCATCTCTCACCTCAAGGATATAATCGTTGGTGGCCAGTTCAAGATATCCGTCAAAATCGCCAAAAGCAAAATCGCCAATGATCTCACC
>CAZPVB010000094.1:0-12034 GCA_964589855.1 uncultured Bacteroidales bacterium | reverse complement strand
CCGGCATCAGCAGGAGTTACAACAAAGTCAAGATCAACGCCAGCGGGTACATCCATGAAAGCAGTTGCCTGGCGGAATGCCACATCTTCGAGGAAAATTTCATCATTGACAAAAATATCCACTACATCAACCAGCGCATCGGCAGAATTATGGATGATCTGTACGCGGGCAAATTCTTCCTCGGTAGAGGTTTTTTCCACCAAAGTAATGTTATCGATGCCTACTCTGCCGGGATCATCTGCCGTTTTGGAAAATCTGATTTCAATGGATCCACTTTCAGGAGCAACAAAATCAACAGAAGCATCAACAGAATCTATTTTATGAATACTGGTTTCGGCAACCAGTGCATCATCGGCTGTATCAGTTACTCTGGCATGGACATAAATCCAACTCCAGGCAAGAAAACCTTTAAAGCTGAGATTGTATTCTTTACCGGGTTCAACTTCTACAACCTGAGATACGATATCACCTTCACCCCAATTTTTGTAGCAGGAGTATACGCCATCAATAAGATGAGATGGATCAGCCATGTCTTCAGCACTTTGAACTAATACATTATCGCCATGTGCTTCCCAACCGGTAAAATCACCGGTTTCGAAATCGCCATTTTCAATTAATGAGGGTGCCGTTTTTTCTTCAATGACAATATTGTCGATACCAGCTCTACCGGGATCATCGGCCCATTTGTGAAACTTAATCTCCACAGACCCTCCTGCGGGTGCAATGAAGTCAACAGCAGCCTCCACCGTATCAGTTCTGTGAATATTGGTCTCAGCAATTTTGTCATCGTTGGAGATGTCAAAAACTCTGGCATAGACATAGATCCAGTCCCATGCAATAAAACCCTCAAAACTAAGGGTATATTCCTTACCGGGTTCCAGTTCCACCACCTGGGAAACCATATCACCAGTACCATAATTTTTAAAATAAGAGTAAACACCATCAATGATCTGATCTGCATTTTCCGGGTCAATATCATCGGCACTTTGTACTAAACCATTTTCTGCATGGTTTTCCCAACCGGTCAGGTCGCCGGTCTCAAAATCGCCATTCGTAACAATTTGTGCATGGGAAGTGATGCCCATGGTTAAAAAAAATACGGTTAATAGTAATAATTGTTTTTTCATAATAATTGGTTTTTAGTATTGAATATCAGGGGAGGGTTAAAGGGTTCTTACCCTCCCCTTATGAATTTTAATTTATTTAGATTTACACTGAATCATTTGGTTTTATGATTGATTTGATGAGCAAAATAGTTGTTCTTACCATCCAGGATTCTGTTCCAGTTCAGGATTGATATCTATCTCGGACTGAGGGATGGGATACAGATTCATTTTGTCTTCAAAAACCCTTTGCTCCACCATTACCTTTTGGTATGTAAATGAATCGTCTTCCTGTTTTCTGATATCCATTCCGTAAATTTCGCGTGTGGTCTCGCCTATCATCCATCTTCTGACATCCCAGAACCGGTGGTCTTCAAATGCCAGTTCCACCCGACGCTCGTTACGCAGTTTTTCACGGAATTCGTCCTTTGAAAGTCCCTGAGGGAAGTGCGGCATATTGCTTCTTTCTCTCACCAGGCTTACCGCAAAGTTGGCGCTCATACCCACATCGCCGCCATCATAAGGTCCATACACTTCGTTGATGGCTTCGGCATAATTGAGCAAAACTTCGGCATAGCGGAACAAAACCCAGGTATGCTCGCGTGTATTGGTGTTGGTGGGATCGAGATTGACATCCTCGATGAGATATTTTCGCAGGTAATACCCTGTTTTGGTGGCATTTGAAACCGGAAGCCCGTTTCTTCCACCACGGAATGTTTCCACGGTATCTTCTTTCCAGATATCCATATTCAGAATTACAGTTTCATACATCCTCGGGTCGCGCCCCTGGTAAGGATTGTTGGGATCGTAGAGAGGATCTTCATCGATGGGTAATCCCGATTCCTGCATTTCATAGGCATCAATCAGGTTTTGTGTAGGACAAGTACCGGTATTTCCACCTTCATATCCAACGGGGAAGTTACGGCGCTCAAATCCATTGGTGGCTCCCTGCCTTCTGCCAAAGATGAGTTCAGAGCTGTTGATATTATTAAAGTTGTTGCTGTAATTGCTCTCCAGGGTATATTCCCACATGTTGATCACCTCAAAGGCTGCTTCAGCCGCCTCTTTCCATCGCTCAGTATCGTTACCGGGGTTATGCAGTGGACTGGCAGCATACAATAAGGTTCGTGCTTTCAACGCCAGGGCGGCACCTCTGGTAGCTCTTCCTGTTTCCTGTGTGGAGGAAAAGGAACCAAAATCCCTGGGTAAGGAATCTGCTATGGCATCGCATTCATCTGCGATAAACTGCACTACACTGTCAAACTCAGCAGGTTCTATCTCAAGCGACTCCTCTGTGGTGAGTACAGTGGTGATCAGGGGTATGTTTTTATATCTTTTTACCAGTTCGAAGTAGAAAAATGCTCTTAAAAAACGTGCTTCGTAGGGATAAACCCTGAATTGTTCCATCATTTCCTGATAATCGATGTTGTATTGCTGATCCTCAAAGGTTTGCCCTTCTGTTTCCTCCAGAAAGAGGTTGGCGGCCCTGATGCCACCGTACATATTTCCCCACACATTGTCAAGGGGCTGTATGGCACTCCAGGTTCCATTATTCATTTTGTGTACATTGGAAAGATCCCATACGTGTATCGCCTCATCGGAGGCGGTGGCACGCATGGCGCCATCAATGCTCACAAAATCGTGGGGTAAATAATCGTATATATTGGTTAGAAAACGTTTGGTGCGTTCAAAGTCCATGAATATATCTTCTTTCTCCAGATAGGATGCTTCGTCGTACTCAAGGTACTCGCAGGCTCCTAACCCCAGAAAAAGGACTATTATCAGTGCTGTATTTCTAAATTTAGTCATCATTATCATTCTGTTTTTTGGGTGATTAAAAACCAATGTTTACTCCTGCATGAAAAGATGTAAGTGTGGGATAGGTTACCCCGGTTTCTTCAGGGTCAACAATTCCGACCGAGTCCATAGAAAAAAGATTCATACCCCTTACAAAAATCCTGGCATTGCTTACCCATATCCTGTCAAGTATTTGAGCAGACATATCGTAGTATATTTCCAGTTTTCTGAGTTTAATATAATCTCCTGAATTGAGCCAGATATCATTTTGCCTGTAGTTATTTTCATTTTCCAGCATTGATAACCTTGGATATTCGGCATTTTCCGGGTTTTCGGGAGTCCAGCGGTTTTCGGTATAGGTAGAAATGGTGTTTTGTCCGCGTAAAGGCCAGAAAACACTTTTTGTATTCAGATAAAGGGTTTGATTGGCAACTCCCTGGAATAGTGCATCCACACCAAAGCCCCTAATGCGGAAGCCCAAATTAGCTGCGAAGTAAATTTCAGGATAACCCGATGCATATCCAATTGGTACAATGTCAAACTCATCAATGAAACCGTCGCCGTTTTGATCTTTGTATTTAACATCTCCGGGTCTTACGGTTGAAAAGAGTTGCTGAGGGCTGTTGGCAATATCTTCCTCGTCGGCAAAAAAACCAACCGACTCGAGTCCGAATTGCTGCCCGATGGGATTCCCGGTCATGTAGAGATAATCATAAGGTTTGAACTCCTCGCTCATCTCAATAATTTCATTGCGGGCGAAAGCAAAGTTTCCACCTATATGATACCCAAAGTTTTCATTTCCACCTCTCCACATCAAGGCAGTCTCAACGCCCCGGTTTTCAACAATACCTTTGTTTTCAAAAGGTCGTGCAACACCCATGTATTGGGGGAAGAAACCATCGGTTGGCGTAAGGATGTTACTCCTTCTCTCATGAAAAACATCCACCATCACTTCAAGGTTGTTAAAAAGGAATGCCTGGATACCCATGCTTATTTTCCTTGAATTTTCGTAGGTGAGGTCTTCGGAAGCGATCCTGCCTTCGCGAATACCGCCGAAGCTATTGTTATTATTGGTAAAATAGTAGTTGCCACCAGAGAAGAATGCCTGGTCAAACAGGTTGGGTTCCATAATGTCGTTTCCACTCATGCTCCATGAAGCACGGGCTTTTAAGAAGTTGACTGCCTCGTTGCCGGCAAGAAAATCTTCATTTGAAAGAATCCACGCTGCAGAGAGCGCCGGGAAAAAGCCAAAACGCTGTCCTTCGGGAAGTATGCTGGAACCACTGTAAGAAAGAGAACCATCGAAAATATATTTTTCATTGTGAATATAGGATGCCTGAGCCACAATATTCTGACGTAAAAATGTGTTGTACTGCCCATCGTTCACTCTTTTGTCCATGGTATATAATACCGAAGTATTGAGCACACCACTGCTGAGGTTGGTCTCATAATTCAGGCGCCCCCATCCTGTAAAGTGTCTTCTTTGTCCTCCAAAGCTATCGAAGAAGGAAAGGTCCGTATCGTTGCCATATTGCGATGTAAGTGTATCGGTAACCTGCTGCTGATCATCATCAAATACAAGTGCATTCCTTTCATAAAGGAAACCGCGTGATATGCCTTCATTGTATAAGGCTCTGTTGTCGAAAGCAATGGCCACTTCTGCCGATAAACCTTCAAGGAAATTATCTAATTCCTGCTTAAGGATGGCATTGGCATTGAGTTCGCGGCGGTGATTAAGTCTGTTACCTGTTGAGGAGATCAATGCCACAGGGTTGTTGTCATAAAACTCCGATCCACCAAATTCATCATTAATTGTTTTAATGGGAAATGCACCAGAGGGTATGCTGTACAATGCATTCATGATAGAATTATTGACATCTACTCCCGGCCAGCGCCTGTTGTCGAGTACACCGCCCAGATTCACCTGAAGTACAGTTGTGGAGGTAAGATCGACATCAAGATTGGTACGGAAATTAAACTTGCTGTATCGCAGATCGCTGGTATAACGATCATCGGTATTGGTATGATCGAAGAGGCCATTTTCTTCGTGGTAGTTCAGGGCAACATAATAGCGGCTGTTTGTTCCACCACCCGAAAACTCGGTGGTTAGCATGGTGTTATTCCCAAAATCCATGAGCGATTCGTCCCACCAGTTTACATCAGGGTAAAACAAAGGAGAGTCGCCACTGTTATAGCGTTCCAGTTCCCAATCAGAATAAACCGGAGCATTGCCATCCAGCACAGATGCTTCATTTACTGCCAGTGCATAATCATAGCCGCTGAGGAAGGTGGGAGTGCGAAAAACAGAATTCACCCCCCGGTTAAAAGTCACATCCACCTTAAAGTCGTCGTATGTTCCTCTTTTGGTGGTAACCAGCAAAACACCGTTGGCACCGCGTTGACCGTAAACCGAGAGTGCGGGTCCATCCTTTAGCAGGGTAACGTTTTCTATTTCATTCATGGAAAGCGATCCCAGGTCGCGTTCAAATCCATCAACCAAAATCAGGATGGATGAGTTGTTGAAGGTAGATCGTCCCCTGATAAAAAAGTCAGGGGCACGGCTCCAGGCAGGTCCGCCGTTTTGCAGAACAGACAACCCCGACAACAAACCATACAAGCTGTTTGCAGGGTTGATATCGTTGTAATGCTCTAATTCATCTGCATTTACCACATCAACCGAGTTGGTTGTGCGGTTGAGTTCCTGCATTTTATTGTATCCAAGATCAATATGGGTTTGGAATTTTGCGGGCAATTCCTGCCCCTGCACAGTATCCTCCATGAGGGAAAGATCAGTTGTGTCTTGTGGGTTGTAATGATATGGGTTTACAGCAAAGCCCCCCTTTAATCCCACTATCATTAGCAAAATTAATGTACAAATATTTAATTGGTTGTTCATCTGACTATGTTTTGATTTTTAGTGATCGATAGTTAACATGAAGATTCAGTTTGTGTAACAGAATTGTTACTTTTTATTCGTTATCCTTTGTCATTTTAAATCCAGTGGATCAACCCAACTCATTTTGAAGTGTCTTTCCCGGATCATAGCAATTGGAAAAAAGTAGCTGTAAAAAAGACAAAAGTTCCCGGATGGGTATGAAATAATTATTCCCACCCGGGGTTTTGAACCAAACCATAATTCTTATTGATCTCATTGGGTGGAAAAGCGCTCAGATACCATTTGGGGTCCCAGTTTTCCTGCCAGTATATACCAGGAAGTTCAAAGGTTTCATAAGTAAAAGATCCATCTTCTTCCAGGTAGGTGTTTACGCCATGATTAACACTTTGAAAAACATCCTCTTTGCGCCATCTGATGAGATCGAACCACCTGACCTCCTCAAAAGCAAATTCGGTTGCTCTCTCTTTGAGTACGGCCTCACGAAACTCCTCCTGGGTCATGCCGGGTTGCAGGTCACCTATGTTTACTCTCTGACGGAGTTTATTGGCAAACTCATACGCCTCAGCAGTAGGTCCTCCGTTGATCTCGTTGAGAGCCTCTGCATAATTCAGATAGATCTCTCCCAGTCTGAGATAAGGCCAATGCACAACAGACTGGTATGATGTGGCAGCATTTCTTTCGAGTAAAAATTTGCGTAGTCCAAATCCGGTTGCACAGATATCGGCTGCCGGGTTGGTTCTTTCCCTGCCGCCGATATATGTTTCGGCAAGCCTGCCCTGGTATGTATCACCATTTACAACCACTGTTTCATACAATCGGGGGTCTCTGTTGGCCCAGGGATCTGTTTCGTCATACCCCGATTCGGGGTGGGTAATGGGTAGTCCATTATCCATATCATACATATCAACGAGTTCTTTGGTAGGAAGAACGGCACCATAATTCCATGCACTCTGGAAGAAATAATAGCTGTCATCCCAGTTTCCTCCCGACCTGAAACGGTAACGCGTGCTGATGAGCACCTCCCCATTGCCTCTTTCATAATATCCGTTTTGAAAATCGCTTCGGGGGTTACCGGTATTAACCAATGCATATCCTCCTTCTGCTTCCACCTTATCAATCAGATCCTTCGCTGCATCCGCTGCCTTTTGCCAAAGGGTGGGGTCGTAGCTACCAAACCATGTCATCAGTTCACCGGAAGCCTGTCCGTCTTTAAAAGGTTGAGCGGAGTTGAACAAGGGGCTCGCACCGAAGGTCAGTACCCTGGATTTCAACCCCATGGCAGCAGCTTGTGTAAAGCGCCCATCCCAGTTGGAAACATCTTCAATAACCCAGGGAAGATGAGGAATAGCATCATCGATCAACGCAACAATCGAGTCGAGGGTAGCACGTGCGGTCATCCGAGGCAGAAAGGTATCATCCACAGGATCATACGCTCTGTTTACCCACGGTAATCCGCCATAGTGCCTGAACAAATCAGTATAATGTACGGCAATAATCATTCTTGCCTCAGCTTTTAACTGTTCGATATACTCAGGTTCGGCATCCGGAATACCATCTGCGTTCTCAATAAATTTCCAACCAATACGGATACCTTCCCAGTTTCGCTCTCTGAAATAATGATATTTTGTATTGCTGGAGTTGTTTTCGGTTGCTGCTGTATACTGACCACTGTAGTATAATGTATTGGCTCCCCCCCATGAAAGATAGCTTTGAGACAAATCGGTAAGACTCTCAAGGACATCCATCATCATTTTGTTGCCTTTTTCGCTCCAATTAACATTGAGCCCATAGGGAAGAGTTCCGTATCCGAACCAGAGGTAGCGCTCTGAAAGCTCAAGAGAATTAAAAATGGTATCCTCGGTTACATCCACACTGGGTGGCTTTTCCAGGAATTCATCACCAAATTCCAGTCTCTCGCACGACATGGCAATCCATGCTGTTGTGAATAAGATTAAGATGATTCGAAATAACTTCATATGTTGTTTTTTTTGCGTTTTTTAATTTGTCTTTTCTTCATTGGCATCAGAAACCAGCCCTTACTCCGGCATTAAATATTCTGTTTACCGGGTACAATGGCCTGTCGCCGGTGCGCGATTCAGGATCGGTTACCTCAAGGGTATCGAAGGTGATCAGATTGTATCCGTTTACAAAAACCCTGAGGTTCTTCATGCCCAGATTCTGAATGAGTCGTCCTTTGATATTGTATCCTATTTCCAGGTTTTTCAGTCTCAGGTATGAAGCATCTCTGAGATAAAAATCGGAGGTTCGGTTATTATTTTGCCTTCCTGCAAAGGTGAGCCTTGGATAAGTTGCATTTTCTGCATTATCTTCTGTCCAACGTCCATCAGCCATGTATTGAAGCAACGAACGATCGCCGGTAGCTCCAAAAGCGGTTCTGAATGTTTCTCCCAAAATACGGGATGTATTGGTGGCACCCGCCCAAAACATAGAAAATGTAAAGTTTTTGTATGTAAATCCCATGTTTAAACCAAGGGTATATTCAGGGTAATTGGGAAATCCAATGGGTCGCTGGTCATCCTGATTGACTATACCGTCGCCATTAAGGTCTTTGTAAACAATATCACCGGGTTTCAATTCGTACTGGTGATCGGGTATATCAGGGTTATCTGCATCATTCTCTCCGAAAAAGCGGTCGAATACATACCCGAAGGGTTGCCCAACGGGGTGCCCGGTGCGATAGAGATAGGGTTCATCTCTTACCACCTCATCCATAAAGATGATCTCGTTGCGCGAGTGCGACATGTTTACCCTGAGGTTATACTGGAAGTCAGAACTAACGGGATGTATCCACTTTAAATCCATTTCATAACCCTCATTTCTTACTTCTCCGATGTTCACAGCCGGAAGATCGTAAGCAACATATGCTGGCACAGTTCCGCGGAAAGCAAGAATATCACGGCGGTTTTCAACAAAATAATCGAAGGAGAAACTCAGATTTTTAAATACAACCATATCAAGGCCCACATTTTGTTTCAGTGCGGTTTCCCAGGTAACGTCGGGATTACCGATCTGCCCTTCGTTAGCACCCGGTTGATTTTGTGGGTTATTGGTTCCAAAATTATATCCACCAACGGAAGGATTGTAACTATCTGGCAGATACAAAAATCTGTCGCCACCAATCTTGTCATTACCTACCAGACCTAAAGAAGCTCTTAATTTGAGGTGGTCAAGGAATGTAGCGGATGACATGAAGTTCTCGCGGGAAACAACCCAGCCCAGCGACATGGCAGGAAAGAGACCATATCTTTTTTCACGAATAAAGTTCTCTGAACCATTGTAACCCAAATTCAGGTCAATCATATACCTCTTGTCGTAATCATACGTTACACGACCAACCAAACCTACCAATCCTGTGGGAATATGCCTGAACTGCGAAGGGTAAAAAACTCTGTTGTGGTTATAAAGAACCAGACCACCAAACTGATGGTTATCAATACTTCTGCTGTAATTAAAACCTGTTTCAAAGTACCAGTTTCTGCCTTTTCCGTAGGTTTCAGAATATCCCAAATTACCATCGGTACCCTGTCTTCTGAAGACAACGGTTTGATCATCGGGATCGGCATCAGGGTCTACATCGCCCAGGTAAAAAGGCTGATAATACGCTACTGACGAGTTTCTTATTTTATTGTGATTGTAAACACTGTTGTAAGACAACTTGGTGCGGAAGGTTAAACCCTTAGTTATAAAATCAAGTTTTTGTTTCAGGTTGACATCAAAATTCAGATTGTTGGTGGTAAAATTGCTGAAACCCCTTCCGTAATAGGGTTGCAGTCCATCTTTTTTCTCTTCAGGAATGTAGTCTGTTCCCAGTCTTATATACCGCCCATCTACAATACCTGGACCTGAAAAAGGTACCGACCAGTATATCAGGCGGAAAAGTTGATCCATACCATCCTGGGCATTGGGTTCGTTTCTGATTCCCAGTCTGCCACCGGTGGTGATGGCCAGATCGGTACTTTCGGTGATTTTAACATCAAGGTTAGAACGATAGTTAAACCTGTTAAAGGAAAAGTTATTGTCGTAATCAGAATCAAATGTTTCAAATAAACCGTCCTGGTTGAGATAACCCACCGAAACAAAATAATTTATTTTGGATGTGCCTCCACGAATATTCACATTGGCTTTGTTTTGCATGGTAAAAGGCTTCATGAGATAGTCCATCCAGTCGGTATTGGGAAACATGATGGGTTGAGAACCCGTACGGAATGCTTCGAGCACGTCAGGAGAAAACTTTTGCTGTTCAGGAGTGATATCGGGATTATCGTTGCGCTGAGCTTCATTAAAGCGCATGGCATAAGTGTAGCTATCGGCAAATTCCAGCAAACGTGTGGGTTGCTGCAACCCGGTGGAGAAGCTGGCATTGATGGTGGCGGGTCCTTCTCTACCCCGTTTGGTGGTAACAATGATTACACCATTGGCACCCCGCACACCGTAAACAGCGGTTGCGGATGCATCTTTCAATACAGAAATGCTCTCAATTTCATCGGGGTCGAGCTGCATAAATGATCGCTCCACACCATCCACGATCATTAAAGGCGTGGCACGGTCTTCCGATAAGGATGCAATACCCCTTACATAAATATTGGGGTTGTCGGCACCCGGCTGACCGGAAAACTGAACAGATGAAAAACCGGTGATCTTTCCTGCAAGGCTGTTGGCAACACTGGCAGCAGGTGATTGCAGCAGCTCTTCTGACTGAACCGAAGATATGGCACCTGTTACCGTTAAGCGCGACTGGGTTCCGTATGCCACCACCTGAACTTCTTCCAGGTTATGGGCAGATGGCTCCATTTGCACGTTGATGATATTCTGGTCTGACACCTCAACCTCTTTGGTCTGCATACCAATAAAACTGAAAAGAAGTGTTTGTCCTGGTTCAACCGCGAGCGTGTAATTCCCATCAACATCTGTTACCGTTCCTCGGGAAGTATCTTTAATTTGTACGGTTACCCCCGGAAGGGTTTCGCCGGCAGGATCTGTTACCTTCCCCGTTACCTCCTGCTGGGCAAATAATGCATTACTGCACAGCAACAATAAAACGAGGAAAAAAATTATACTTTTAGCAATTGGGTGTTGTTGCATGATGTTGTTTTGATTTTTGAAGTGAATGCTTTAAAATATACATTTATAAATACACTTTTTAGCTTTTGTAAATGAATGTCGTGTTATCATTTGCTTAGTGTTTTGAATAGGTTGGTTGGCACTTTAAGAGTTCTTTTTTTGCTGTTGTTAAAGGTTGTTTGTGCAATTAATCATTTTCGCTGGTGGTAAAATACTTCGCATATAAATTTCATTTTTTAATGTTCATTAATTACTGATCAGAAAATATAAAATATAAATATCAGAATCATTATCAGAAGGATATAATAAAAAAAGGTGATAACCTTTAGTTTATTTGTAAAAACTGAAATGATCTTTCTCTTCAATTTTATGGATAAGGAGTTTTTCATTGTTTACATTCATTGCTAATTTTATCAGTCCGTAAACGATTGTGTTTTAAGTTTTGTTAAAAGTATAAAGGTTTTTGATCGTTTTATGGGGGAAATCTCGGCATATTGGGTTGAAAATACCATCAAATAAAGAGGGCAATATTTGTCAAAACAGAGGGGATTATTTTCCGAATGTATTCCATAACAAGATGATATTAAACATATTAAAACATAATAAAGTCCTTAAACATAGCAAAATAGTTAACACCAGATTATGAAGTATTGTTATGGAAGAACATGTGAATTTATTAGTACCTGAGTGTATTTAAATCTTCACATTCACGCAATATGCATATATTTAAAATACCTGATTTACAAATAGATAAATTTGCTGAGGTTCGGTGTTTTTTTTTCATCAACATACATGTTCATTTAACAATTAGCCATATCGGAGAAGGGATTCAGACAGTATAAAATGACAGAAACAGAATGGAACAACATTGGCGAACTCCTGGAGAAAATTGGTTTAATCAGATCAATAAACAACCCTATATAAGACCAAAACCCCTGTAAAAACAGAGGTTTTTAAAAATATCTTGTGACTCCGGAGGGACTCGAACCCCCAACCGACAGAACCGGAATCTGCTATTCTATCCAATTGAACTACGGAGCCTTTTTTGAATGGGCAAAAGTACTATTTTTTCAGCAATTCTCTTTAATGCATCTGAAATTTCCAGCGATTTCAAAATTAAAAATTTTCCGCATACTTCTTTAGTCCATTTTTCTAT
>CAZPVB010000093.1:0-14105 GCA_964589855.1 uncultured Bacteroidales bacterium | reverse complement strand
TCCTGAAGAGCATTCAGTAGTGGCTTGCTCAAATTTAGTTCGTGAAATTCCAATAGATTTAATTATAACTATTTTACAATCAGTTTTTTGTTGATACTGCCCTCGTGTGTAACAACCCGGAGAAAATAAATACCCGGTTCAAAACCGGATATATCATAAGAAAAACTCTTTTTTCCTGTTACGGTGAAATGATCCAGTTCCTGTCCTTTACCATTCAGCAATGTTACCGAATACTTGTACCGGGTATTCATAAATGATAGCATAACAGTTTTTTGTGCAGGATTAGGATACATAATAAGGTCATGCTCCTGAAGATCATTTACATTTGTTCCATCTGCCTGCAGGGTAACAGAAACAGTTACATCGTCATCCACAACTTCAAATTCATCCTGATACTCAAAAAAACCAGTGGCAGAAATAGTAAAAGCATATCTTGCCGGCACGAGTTCGTCAATTAGAGATTGGTTAAATTCTTCATTGTTGATGCCGATCAGCAAATCATTCACCTCATTGCCCCATTGATCTTTTACATCAAAGGTTGCAGTATAATAAGGGACCAGTTTGACACTTAATGCAACATCCTCATTATTTACAAAAAAAGAACCTGAATGATCCTGGTGCCCGTTAGCTTCAATTCTGTAATTAAAAAGACCATTGTTAAGTTCATATTTCACAAAATTTTCGATCTCTTTGTCATCCACAAAAACGACGGCATCTTCCAACGGATTGTCAAAAATATCGGTAATGTTAAAATTAGCCAACAGCATCCTTTCCATAGGAATCTCAACCAAACCTTCCTCTTCTATCTTCACCGGATACAATTCTACAGGAATATGGTTGTGTGCTTCAATACTTATCATATGATTTCCCTGGTTCAGATTAAAGAGTGCTTCACCGTCTTCATTTGTATTTTTCACTTCACCCGCAATTTCTATTTCGGCATCCTGAACCATCTCACCAAATTGATTCACGAGTTTCAGGGTAACGTCATAATTTTGCAGTTCATAATGCACAATTACCTTCCATGTGTTATTCTTTACGTAAGAATACTGCGAATTTGAACCACTTCCGCCCCAGGTGCGGAAGGCATGCAGTCTGAACTCAAGCTCGCCACCGCCTTCCACATTATTGGCAATGCCTAGTCCGTTACGTTCATAAAACGCTGATCCGGAATTACTTTCATCGGGGCCGGCATGGATTTGTTTTTCTTTCGATCCCCCATCATTTACACATTCAATGTATGACCTTTGTTCCTCCATCCAGGCACCATTTTGCGAGGTTATTTCATACTCCACATCAACCCCTGTAACCAGCGCTCCTTCGGGAATATCAACCGTAAGAACTCCGGGGTCTGATGCCTCCTGCTCAATGGATGGACTATTGGCAAAAGTTGTGGGAATATTTCCCTCAGAATAAACAGGCGCCAAACCCACTACAACAGGTTGATTCTGATTAAATTCATATACACCTGAGGAAGCCTTTAATGCTATGTTTACCGGTGATTCGAGTGGTGTTTCCTGTGATGCTGAAACCAACCAGTTAACTACTTCACTTTCATCAGGTTTTAATGAATCCAGGTCGTACACCTGCATTTGCTCAAAAATCAGGAAGTCGCTCAACGATTCTGCTTCAACCCTGATGGAATCTGTATTAAGCATACCCTCGTTGCGGATATCAATACTTAGAGTGGCAGTTTCCCCCGGATCGAGTCTTCCGTTATCATTTCCAAATTCGGAATCATCTACCTTCCATTGATCAAATACCAGAAAGGGAGCATAGGCTTTGGCGTTGAAACTGCTTCTCCATTTTGTTTCGGTATCCTGATCAGAGAAGGCAGATAATTCAAATTCCAGAACCTCATCGCCGGGTAAGTTTTCTGCTACCAGAAAAGTAAATAAGTTTTCAAAAACTTTTGTTTCTCCGGGTTCAAAATCGCCAAGAACAGCAACACTGTCTGTCAGTTGCAAATAGGAGGATTGTACAGATAATGAAATGGATACATCCGTAAGTGTATCTTCGGTAGGATTGATCAGTGTAAGGTCAACCGCTATATTTTCTGCGGGATTGATGAAACCATCGTCGTTCCCTACGATCTCAGAAAAAGCATGATCTTCATAGATGATTCCCATGTAAGGAGTTGCTTCAATGGCTGCAAGAGCATCTATACGTCCACTACCGTAGGTATTGCTTTTTGTAGAAGAGAAGGGTATGGCAGACTCTTCGAGGATTTGACTGATTTGTTGAGGTGTAATATTGGGATTTTTGGATATCATGAGTGCCATTAACCCAGCCACTGCAGGCGTAGCCATGGATGTACCGCTTAAAGTTATGTAACCCGAGTTATTGTTATGAGCGATAGACAGGATATTACTACCAGGTGCTACAACATCAGGAACAATAAGACCGGCACCCGGTTCGTGAAGATAATCGAAAAAAGGTGCGATGTCTTCCCAGGTTACAGGTCCTTCGCTGGAAAAAGAAGAGATAACATCAGATTGGGTAGTAGAACCCACTGAAACTACAGCGGAATTTCCTCCTAAAGTTAGTTGATCGGGGTTTGTCCAGGGTGCCGGGCAATCGCCGGGTGTTCTGATATTGGAAGGAGGGGGTGTTTCCCCACCCTCGTTACCGGCTGCCACAGCAGCAATCAATCCGGCATTCATGGCATTTTGCATGGCCAATCGCCATGCCGACCGATCAGGGTTCCAGGAATGCTGCCACCCCAGGGATAGGCTCATGATGTGCGCACCATGTTCTACAGAAAACTCTATGGCTTCCCACACTCCTGCTTCGGTACCGCTACCATCAGTATCCAAAACCTTTAATGCCATGATGGTTGCCTGAGGGGCAATACCAGTGGTATTTCCAGCTGTGCCATTACCGGCTACAGTACCGGCACAATGACTGCCATGGCGATTGAAATCAGAAGTATTATAATTATCATCTACAAAATTGTACCCATGATTCGGGAAGTCAGGGTGTTCCCACATTCTACCGGTCAAATCCTGATGATCACCATTGACCCCTGTATCCAAAACTGAAACGACAACTCCCTCACCTGCAAAACCCATTTCCCAAACATCGGGTGCATTTACCAGATTTACATTCCAGGCAATGCTTTTCTCTGTAGGACTGAGTTTATCCATTTCCTGAACAGGGGTAACATCCAAGCTGTTTTCTATCACCTTTCGCTTCTGGTCATAATCAATACGGGCAATACCCGGCATGGAAGAAAGTTCTTCAATAACCGCAGGCGTTGCAAAACAATTGATCACATTCACGATCCAAAGGGGTTTTACTTTGCTTACCTGTTGATTCTTCTCACCATTTGATAAAAAAGTAAGTAGTTCCTTTTGAGAAGTTTGAGAAAAAGTTTTCAACTCATTGACTACATATCTTCTTTTGATCTCTTTATCTTTTAAATGGGAGGTTTTTTCGAGCATCAAATCCTGATCGTATTGATCGTGCATGCGAATGTTGATCCTGATTTTTTCTTCACCAGTGCTTTTGCTGATTTTTTGCTGAAGATTTTGGGTAATAACTTCATTTCCAATCAATGAAAAAGAAGTTAGGAAAAAGAAAATGGAAAAAAAGATGAAACTCTTTGATGGTAACTGTTTGAACATAAATTATTTTGTTTTTATGAAGTATTTAATCTGTAAAGGTACAAAAACAACTCTTCTTTAAACAGTTGAATTCCGGTTTAAAAGGAAAATACCTGACATTTATCTACAACTAAAAACTGAACACATTGATTATCAAAACATCATATACACTCAAAAAAAAACGAATATATTTGCCCCAAAAGATAGTTTTTAGTCTCAGACCAGATTACCAGGGCTCAAAAAAAGCAAGTAGATTAGAACTCAAGTATCGTCCTCATTAAACAATAAACAGTAATTTTGTTTTGTTTATAAACAGAAACGCAAAATAATCAAATTTAAACGTACCCAACTGCATGAGTTTTCTCTATCCCTGGTTTCTTCTCGCACTTTCAGCAATCAGCATACCTATCATCATACATTTATTTCGTTTCCGGAAGTTTAAAAAAGTTTACTTCTCCAATATCAATTTTCTTCAGCATGTAACCAGCGAAACAAAAAAACAATCACAGTTAAAACATTTACTGGTTTTAATGATGCGGATACTTGCCATTGTATTTCTTGTTCTGGCATTCAGCAGGCCTTATCTGCCTTCCGAAGAAAGCTTTGCCAACAACTACGGCAACCGGGTAAGTTTGTATATCGACAATTCTTTCAGCATGGAATCCACTTCGAGTTATGGCACCATGCTCGATCATGCCAAACAAAATGCCAGCGAGATTGTGAGATCTTTCGAACCCACAGATCGTTTTCAATTGCTAACCAATGATTTTGAGGGAAAGCACCAGCGCTATGTCAGTCAGGATGAATTCATGCAAATGTTGAATGAGGTAGATTTTAGTCCGCGCGTAAAAACTCTTGAACAAATAAATCAAAGGCAGGAGGAACTGATCAGGGAAGAAAACCCGGATCAAAGTGCTTTGATATTTATGCTTTCTGATTTCCAGAAAAACGTTTTCAGTCTGGATCAATTAGAACCCGACAGTACGATGGATTATTTTTTTCTACCCTATCAAAACGAGGAAAGAGGGAATGTATATATTGACTCTGTATGGATCAATAGTCCTGTAAGGTTGATTCAGCAGCCACTTACAATTACAGCACGCATATTCAATGAATCAGATGTGCCACTGGAAAACCAACCTCTCCGGCTGTATGTTTCAGATGTACAAAGAGCTATTGCCTCGTATGATATCAATGCCAATAGTTTTACAGATGTGGAACTTACTTATACCCTCAATAGTGAACCTACCCAGAATCTTCAACTGGAAATTACTGATTTTCCGGTAACTTTCGACGACAAATTTTATCTTTCTTTTCAACTGAGCAAAAACATACCCGTGCTGATCATCAATCAGGATGCACCCAACCGGTTTATCAATACTTTGTTAAACACCGACAGCCTTTTTGAGGTAAAAAACACACAGATATCAACGATAGATTACGCCTCTTTATCGCGCCAGAACCTGATCATACTCAATGAGATCACAAACTTACCGGAAGCACTTGCCGGGGCATTGAACGAATATGTTACACAGGGAGGGAATCTGCTCATTTTCCCGGCAGCAAACATGGAACGTTCGGGCATGAACAGATTTTTATCTTCCATTAATATCGCAAATTACGGTCAACTGGATACCATTGAAACGAAAGTAAGCAGCATTAACGAAATGCATGATGTTTACCAGGATGTATTTGATGAAATCCCTGAAAATATTAATTTGCCGGAAGTGGAAAAATACTATGTACTTGAACAACAGACCCGAAGTCGTCAGGAATACTTGTTGCAACTGCAAAATGGTAATTTATTTTTCACCTCCACCAGAGCCGAAAAAGGAAATGTGTTCCTTTCTGCTGTTCCTGCCAGTGAAGAGTTCAGTAATTTTCAAAGACATGCCATTTTTGTCCCTACCATCTATAATATAGCCCTTTACAGCAATGAGTTTTATCCTCTTTGGAACAATTTATCGGAAGATGAGTCTGTATTGATCAGAAACTACGATCCACAATCAGATGAAGTGCTCACCCTTACAGGACCAGATGTAGAGGTGATTCCTGAAATGCGCAGTGTGAACAATAACATCAGATTATTCTTTTACGACCAACTGACAACTGCCGGACACTATCAACTCATGTCGGGACAGGAACAATTGCGAACACTTTCGTTTAATTATGACCGGAGAGAATCGAGACTATCTGGTTATTCACCTGAGGAATTAGAACAAGAACTGAACATATCCAACACATCCAATTTTCATCTCTTTGATTCAGGGTCATCTTTATCTGTAAATAAACAAATGGAGCACATAAAAAGCGCAAGGCAATTATGGAAAATATTTCTCATCATTGCCTTGCTTTTCTTATTTGCGGAAGTATTATTGCTGCGATTCTGGAAATAAAAATTATTCGTCAATCATGTCCAATTTTTGCTTTATGCTTGTTTTTTGAAAACAGATGTTTCGGTTAACTCTACATAATGCGTTTACAATTGTCTTCTCGCTTGTTTTCAAACCTGCACAAGTCTGAACGCTAAGATTATCGATAGAAACTTGGCTTTGACGACAGACTCTATTATAAAGATAGAATTATCAGAAACCGAATTTTATTCCCTGCGCAAGGGGCAGTTCAGTACTGTAATTAATTGTATTGGTTTGCCTGCGCATATATTGTTTCCATGCATCGGAACCTGATTCACGACCACCACCGGTATCCTTCTCACCACCAAAAGCACCGCCAATTTCGGCACCAGAGGTTCCTATATTCACATTAGCGATACCACAATCGGAACCCGCTTCAGCAAGAAACAGTTCCGATTCGCGCAAATGATTGGTGAATATTGCCGAAGAAAGACCTTGTGGAACATCATTTTGTATATGAATTGCCTCTTCAATCGTATTGTATTTGATCAGATAAAGAATAGGGGCAAATGTTTCCTCCTGTACTATTTCATAATTATTTTCTGCTACAACCAGCGCAGGCACCACATAGTTGCACCGAGCGGGGTCATCACAATCATATCGTGTACCGCCGAAAAGCAGTTTTCCTCCTTCTTCCTGAACTTTGCTGATGGCATTTAAGAAGTTTTCGACAGACTCCTCCGAGATCAGTGGCCCCACCAGCGTGTTCTCATCCAGGGGATCTCCGATCTTTTCGGATACGCTTTTATATGCCATGGTAAGTTTGTTTTTCACATCCTCAAAAATACTTTCATGAATGATCAAACGGCGGGTAGATGTGCATCTTTGTCCTGCAGTACCCACTGCTCCAAACACCACCGACTTTATCGCCATTTCAAGGTTGGCTGAAGGTGTTATGATCACAGCATTGTTGCCACCCAGTTCCATGATCGATTTGCCCAGGCGGTTTCCAATGATCTGATTCAGTTTCTTTCCCACAGCAGTTGATCCTGTTACCGAGAAAAGAGGGATTCGTTTATCAGCAACAAAATTATCTCCCAAAACAGATGAGGGAGCAGCAATCATGTTGAAAACACCTTCGGGGACATTCTGCTCTTTTAAAACCGGTGCAATAATGTTTTGAACTGCAATAGCAGTTAAAGGAGTTTTGCTACTGGGTTTCCAGACAATTACATCTCCGCAAACAGCAGCCAACATCGAATTCCAGGCCCACACTGCCACCGGAAAGTTAAAAGAGGTAATCAAACCCACCACACCCAGTGGATGATACTGATCGTAAATCCGGTGATGTTTTCTTTCGGAGTGCATGGTAAATCCATTCAGCAGACGGGATTGCCCCACTGCAAAATCGCAAATATCAATCATCTCCTGCACTTCGCCCAAACCTTCCTGGTATATCTTACCCATTTCCCAGCTAACCAAAGTACCCAGATCTTCTTTGTGTTCCCGAAGTTTTAATCCTATCCGTCTTACAACTTCACCACGAGCAGGAGCAGGAACCTCCCGCCATACTTTAAAAGCTTCGGTGGCTTTTTTCATGATGCGCTCATAATCCCCGGCAGATGCAGTTTGCACCTTCGCAATCACCTGATTATCGGAGGGAGATACCGACTTATTGATCTTTCCGTTGGTTTCCATCCATTCAGCACCGGTTGAAGCCCCATCATTTACTTCTTTAATGTTTAATCGTTCTAACAGCTCTTTCATACGTGTTTTAGATTTTCTCAAATGAAACAATTTTGAAATTTAATAATTATAAGGGTGAATTTTTAGCGAAGATGTCTTTGTATTTTCAACTTTCAGCAATCTTTTTTTGATTGAAAGTGTCATTTCAGATATCAAAATTAATTGATAATTTTGTTATAGATTAAATTTCTTAGAGAAAACTTTGATTATTTATTTTAAACCATAAAAATGGAGAAATATTTTCAGGAATCAGAACTCATATTAAACCCCGATGGAAGTGTTTATCACCTGCATTTAAAGCCTGAGCATATTGCTGAAAATGTTATTGTTGTAGGTGATCAGTCGCGCGTTGAAAGTATTTCTAAATATTTTGACAACATTGAACTGAAGGTGCAAAGTCGCGAATTTGTCACCCATACAGGTGAATATAAAAACAAAAGAATAACCGTTATATCCACCGGTATTGGAACCGATAATATCGACATTGTGATCAACGAACTGGATGCAGCAGTAAATATTGATCTGGAAAGAAGGGTTTTGAAAGAACACCATACATCTCTTAATATAATCAGATTGGGAACAACCGGAGCCATGCAACCCTGGTTGAAAACCGATACCTTTATTGCCTCTGTATATGGTTTGGGACTTGACGGACTGCTCAATTTTTATGAACATAAGGATGAGATCACCCATCCCGAAATATCACAAGCATTTATAAAACATACCGGATGGAATGATCATCTCCCATACCCCTATGTGGTAAAGGCATCCGAATCACTGCTCAATCAATATGCACAAGAACTCAACAAGGGCATTACGGCAACAGCACCTGGTTTTTATGGACCTCAGGGAAGAAGACTACGCATACCCCTTGCTTTTCCTGAACTGAACAACAAGATGGAAAGTTTTAATTTTGAAGGCAATGCCATTACAAATTTTGAAATGGAAACCTCTGCATTATACGGATTAGGACTAATATTAGGACACAATACACTCACCATCTGCAATATAATTGCTAACCGTGTAAACGGAACCTATAGCAAAAACTACAAAAAATCAGTAGATGAAATGATCAGATATGTTTTAGAAAAGGTTTGATTCAGTCACGAAACCAGATTGTATATTATGGAAAGTGTAGAAAAGAACAAAAAGATGGAGGCCCTTGTAAGTCTCATTGATGAACCCGAACCGGAAGTATTCAGGGATATTTCAACCAACATTCTCCAATTTGGCACCGATATCATTCCTGTACTGGAGGATGCATGGGAAACGCATCATCTTCCGGAGGTTCAGGACAGAATAGAAAGTATTATACACCAGATTCAGTTTGACCAGGTTTGCAAAGACCTGGAAGACTGGATTATATCGGATTCTGACAATCTTCTCAACGGGTGCATTATCATTGCCAGATATCATTATCCTGAGCTTGAGGAAGAACAAATCAGGTACGACATATCAAGATTAAGAAAAGATATTTGGATGGAACTCAATGAAAATCTTACCGCCTTAGAACAAATAAAGGTTTTCAATCACGTTTTTTATAAAATACACGGATTCAGCGGCAATGTTGCAAATTACCATGATCCGAGAAATTCTTATATCAACAAAGTTTTAGAGTTGAAAACAGGCAATCCCCTATCTTTGGGTATTTTGTACCTTATTCTGGCACAAAGTCTTGAGATACCTGTTCAGGGAATCAACCTGCCAGAGCACTTTGTTTTGGCCTATACCGGAAATACGCTAAACCCCGATACACTTGAACTGAGTAAAGACAACGTTTTATTTTATATCAATGCCTTTAGCAAAGGTGCTGTCTTTTCTTTTAAAGATATAGAGGTTTTTTTGAAGCAGATCAACATGAAACCATTACCTCAATATTACATGCCCTGCAGCAATCATCAGATCATCATCAGAATGCTAAACAATTTGTCTATAGCTTACAGCAAAGCATCCCAAAAAGGCAAATCAGAGGAGATCAATTTTTTAAATCAGATTATCAAAAAACATCTGGATGATAAAGTTTGAGTCCACTCTAAAAAGTTTATTATCCACAAATTACACAAATTGACACCAATTTTAATTTTTGATATTCAGACAACTAAAATTTTTAAATTTTCAATCATTCACCGAAAATGACTTTTCGGAATAGACTCAAATATGATATTTATTTTCAGGTTGCCTGAAAAAATGTTTCACCTATAAAGTCCAAAGATATGTTGGTAAAAATTTATCCGGAAAACCCCAATGAGAGAAAAATCAGAATGGTGACAGACTGTCTGCGCGAGGGAGGAGTTATCATTTATCCCACCGATACGGTTTATACCATGGGTTGCGATCTTTTCAACACGCGTGCGGTAGATAGAATAATCAACATAAAAGGATTAAAAAAAACCGATAAAGCCAACTTCACCATCCTTTTTAACGATCTGAGTCATCTTACCGATTTCACAAAACCTTTTAATACAGAGGTATACAAACTAATGAAAAAGGCATTGCCCGGGCCATTTACGTTTATCCTGAACGCCAACAACAAAATACCCAAAATATTTCAAACGCGTAAAAAAACCATTGGGATAAGGGTGCCTGACAATAATATTTCAAGACAACTCGTAGAATCCCTTGGCAACCCTATCATCTCCACCTCCGTATACGACGATGATGAAATTCTTGAATACACCAGCGAAGCCGAACTTATTCACGAAAAATACAATAATATTGTAGATATGGTTATTGATGGCGGCCCCGGAGGGAATATTCCATCAACAGTGGTTGACTGTACTTCTGATACCATAGAAATGGTACGGCAAGGCAAAGGAAATCTGGACGAACTATTATGAGTTTTACCTTCATAACCAGTGATAGGAAGAAAAAAGGTCGTTTTCTTGCTATCACGAACCAATCTTTGAATACACTCATTAAAAGAAAATTTGCCAGCGTAAAGGATTTTGTTCCATTTAAACATAGAATACTATAATTACCCATGAAACCCCAAAATATTTTTGATGACCTGGAATTTCCCACCGGAGAAGAAGAGGTCTTTCAGGCACTTCTTCAGGAGAAAAACATACAGATCGAACGTATCCTCAGCAATGGTCAGCGATCGCCACAAAACGGATGGTACGATCAGGAAAAAGACGAATGGGTGCTACTGCTTGCCGGAAAAGCCGGGATTGAATTTGAAGGACAAAAAATTACGCATTTTAAAAAAGGAGATCATTTACACATACAAGCACATCGAAAACACAGGGTTGTTTATACCAGCCAACATCCACCATGCATTTGGCTGGCAATTCATTTTTGAACCCCATAAAAATTAAGAAATGCACAAAACACTGAAAAAAATATCAGAGAATCAGCAAAAAAAAACAGGTAATTTCTTTTTGATTGCCGGTCCCTGCGTATTGGAAGACGAGAAGATGGGATTTGAAATTGCTGCAAAAATAAAAGAGATAACAGATCAATTTGAGATTCCATATATATTTAAAGCATCTTATAAAAAAGCCAACCGATCCAGATTAGATTCCTTTACCGGCATAGGTGATGAGAGAGCCCTGGTGATTCTTCAATCGATAGGAAAAGAATTTGATATTCCCGTAATTACGGATATTCACACCCACGAAGAGGCATTCCAGGCGGCAAAATACGCTGATGTATTGCAGATTCCGGCCTTTTTGTGCCGTCAAACCGAATTGCTGGTAGCAGCCGCCAAAACCCACAGAGTTATCAATATAAAAAAAGGACAGTTCCTCTCTCCCCAATCCATGAAATTTGCTGTGGAGAAAGTTCAGCAATCCGGAAATCAGAATGTATGGTTAACAGAACGCGGAGTGAGTTTCGGATACGGTGATTTGGTGGTGGATTACACAGGCATTCCGGTGATGCAATCCTTCGATGTGCCGGTAGTGCTCGATGTAACGCACAGTTTGCAAAAGCCCAATCAAACATCGGGTGTTACGGGTGGTGTTCCCCAGATGATTGAAACCATCTCGAAGGCTGGTATTGCTGTAGGGGTAGATGGTATTTTTCTGGAAACACATCCTGATCCTGCAAAAGCAAAATCAGATGGTGCCAATATGCTCCAGCTCAACAACCTGGAAAAGCTGTTGAAAACACTGATAAAAATAAGAAAAGCGGTGATGTGAGTGCAGGATGAAGGATAGTTTGCACTGCTGAATAAAAAATCGTTCATTTCTTATTCATTAACAGCGATCATTTGCTGCTCCTGCTCAAAGGAGAGGCTATCCAGACGCGCCTTCCAACGGTCTCTTACGGGAAAAAACTCTGCAAAATAATCTTCATGCAAAGGATCGGCGCTGGGAAACTCTTCTTTGCGATGGTTTACCTGCTTACCATTTTTCCAGAACCTGAAGCATACATGAGGTCCGGTTGCCAACCCGGTCATGCCTACAT
The DNA here is from genome assembly GCA_964589855.1 of uncultured Bacteroidales bacterium. Classification (GTDB taxonomy): domain Bacteria; phylum Bacteroidota; class Bacteroidia; order Bacteroidales; family UBA7960; genus SKVR01. The sequence continues at coordinate 1,990 of CAZPVB010000093.1, read as the reverse complement.
AACCGATCACATCTCCTTGTTTTACCCTTGTGCCTTTGGTTACCCCTTTGGCAAATTTAGACATGTGCAAATATTGGGTTTCATACACTGAATTATGTCTGATCTTAATATAATTTCCGTTGCCGGAAGTATACGCCCGCGCATTCACTATGCCATCACCTACGGCATAAATGGGGGTACCTGTAGGAGCGGCATAATCGGTACCATAATGGGGACGCCGGGTACCCAAAACAGGATGTAGTCTGCTGGAAGAATAACCACTGCTTATGCGACCGAATTTCAGGGGCGCTTTCAGAAATACTTTTCTAAGATTCTGACCATCATCAGCAAAAAAACCGGATACTGTGTCTTTCTCGAAATGATATCCATATACTTCACGCCCTTCATTCATAAAATAAATGGCATGAATATTATCGATCCCTATGGACTGGTCGCCTACATAGTTCTCATCATAAAACACTTTAAATTTATCACCATTTTGGATACGGTGAAAATCAACTTCCCATGCAAGTATCTCCGACATTTCGATAGCCAATTCAGGATTCAGATTATTTTGTGTGAGCGTAACCCAAAGAGAGGAATTAATGATGCCTGATGCTGACCTGGGAACCTTTGTGATCTGTTTTTTTTCTCGACTCAGTTCAAAGCTATCTTTTAAATTAATTTTCAGGTATTCAAGAGCAGATATATCATAAATAAAAAATGCTGCTTCAGGCAATGTATCGTTGTATAAATAAGCACGATACGAATTTCCTGACCTTACATGTCGCGGATCAAACAGGTCTGACTGCTGCATCTTTTTCACCATGCCATCTATGGTATAAGCATCAATATTATATTGATCCAGGATATGTGACAGGGTTTGTCCATTTTTCACCTTTGATTCGTCAAGAAAATATTTCTCCGATTCTACCCCGTAATCATCAGTTTCAATGATGGGTTCGGGGGGCAATTCAGTTTCAGTTTGGTCGTCTGCGATCACATGAGCCGTATTTTTATGATACAAATTGAAAGAAATAATGAAAATGGTCAGAAAAAAAAGAATTGTGATAAGGCTCCACTTTTTATTTTTCATAGATCAGAAATTGATATGTAAAATTAAAATACCTGGTTTCCTTACAACTTCAAAAAGAGAAAGTTGATTGAAGCGGAAAACCAAAAAACAAATATTAAAGAATGATTTCAATCCTTTTCAATAATCTTGCTAAATTATAAAAAACAAATTAGCAAAACATCCGTGATTCTACTAAGAAACACAAAAGAATATACTGAAAAATGCGCAAAAAGGTTACTTCTTCAGGATGGAAATGCATCGGCAGGTACCTCACCAGAAGCAAAAAGAAAAATGGCGGAAAATACAGAAGTAACCAACAGTCGGGTCAAAAATAACAATATCAGGATCACCACCACAAACCCTGTTTGCTTATTTTCAGGAACTTTCAACATTACACCCGTACCTCTCCAAAATAAAAACACCATAAAGATCATCCCGGCAAAACTAATGATCTGAAGTGCCTGATGCCAGCTTCCTGCCAAAGAAGATAAATAAACAGGCAAATACGAAAATGCCAGCAAAGCAACACTTTTGTCAAAAGAACTGATAGCCTTGAAGCGTGGTGCCAGTTGTGCGGTAAAATAAGCGGAGAGTAGGATAGATAGGAGGGTACCCAGAAAAAGAGAAATAAACAATTGATTGGGGCTAAGGTTGATCTGCATCCCTGAGATATCTGAATTGATTACACTTACATAGGAACTCAAAAACACAAGTGGAATATTGTAATATATATAAATATTACTCCAACTGTATTCTTTTTCAGATATTTTTTGCCATCCTGCCAGCGGGGCGAGCAAAAGGGTTTTCAATTCATCAAGCAAATTATATACATTCACTATAAAAGATGGGATTTAAATGGTTTATTTACAATTTATTAGTCTCAGCAAGAAAACTCATTATTTTTGCATGTGCTTGATAAGAAAGCGACAAGTGCAA
>CAZPVB010000092.1:0-14575 GCA_964589855.1 uncultured Bacteroidales bacterium | reverse complement strand
CGGTAAATTGCATCAGGCGTGCAAAAAACTTTTCGAGTTTGGCGCTGTATGCATCTGATTTATCGTCCAGAGAAAGCAATACCCGTTCTAATTTCTCCAGCGAGAGCAAGATATCAGGTCTGCGTTTTTTGGCTGTTTCAAAGATCTCCTCTACGATCTCTCTGTTGCCACCTCCCAGCGGGAAGTTTCTGGGATAGAGCCTGTAAACAGGGCATGCGAGCATAAATTCACCAATTGCCTGGCTAATATCTGCAGGCGTTACTACCTTTTCTTTTTTGTAGTCAACAAAACCCATTTCATGAAAGAGGTTTGATATGTTATCCCATTCGCCATGCATGCGTGTTTCAAGGATCATTTTTTTGTTCTCATAAATAAGCTGGTTGGGGTTTTTCCTGATGTTGGTTACCTGCTTGTATAAACCACGGAGCTTTTGATAGTTCTTTACATGGGTGAAAAGATTGTTTACAGTAGAAAGAAAATCATATCCGGTGTCTCCCTGCAACGACCAGAAGGGGGGGAGCTCCTCATCGCTTTCAAGGATCTTTTCTGCTACTATATAAGTTGAGTCTCCCACCATATCCCTTAACTTTATGAGGTACTCGTTGGGATTGTTCAATCCATCAATATGATCGATTCTCAAACCTGAAAAATGTCCCTTTTTGATCATTTTTTTGATGAGTTGATGGTATTTGTTAAACACCTTATCATCTTCTATTCTTAAGCAAATCAGTCCGTTAACGGTAAAGAACCGCCTGTAATTGATTCTTTTTTCTGTTTCCTGCCAGTGACAAAGTTCGTAATGCTGCATTTGTAGCAACGATTCCATTTTTTGAGGGGATTGGTTGTAAGGCTCAGCAATGCCGTCCATAAATCCTGCAAAGGCTTCGCTGGAAGAAAAGAGATGTTGTAACATTTTTTTGGCATTTCCCCAGTCTGTTTTCAGGAATTTTTTGCCAGGTGTTTGAATATCGAAATTTTCACTTTCCCATATTTGCTGAAGCGGTAGCGGTGCCCCGGATAAAAAGGGGTGAACAATAAAACGGAAGGTTTCAAAATTTACAGGATATATGTTTTCGTAATAGTGAAAGGCAAAATTCCCCTTATGCCATCCCAGTTTTAGTTCCTTGTTTTTGAGCACCTCTTCTATATTTGCTCCAAGAAAGGGGACCATTAAGGGTTTTTTTTTCTGAAATACATCGGGTTGTATATCGAAAACCGGATAATAATCAGATTTTATCCCTTTTTCCAAAACATCCATCAACCAATGATTTTCGGTATGAAAAGCCATATGGTTGGGCACAATATCCTGCAACCAACCCATCCCTTTTTTCTGAATCGTTTTTGCCAATGACACAAATTCTTTTTCGGTGGTAATTTCAGGATTAAAAATAGTGGGATCAATCACATCATATCCGTGATCGCTTCCAGGTGTAGCAGCAAAAAGTGGTGAGGCATAAATGGTTTTTACGCCCAGATCTGATAAATAATCAATGTGCTGTTTCAGGTCACGGATTTGAAATGACTTATTGAATTGCAAACGGTAAGTTGAGACAGGATTATACATATTGCCAGATAATTTTTACCATTAAAACATATAAATGGGGTTGATTTAGATTAAAGTATTGCTGGTGAGGGCAGCGGATCTGGGTGCCATATTTATTTGTGTAATATTTTTGGATGTAATCAGTGGTTTACCCTCATCGTTTACATTTCCGCCCCATCTTTTGTGAGCTGAATATAATAGTGTTTCAGTCTTGAAACTGGCAGCCTCTTCCAGGGTATCAGAAACAGGGTTTTCGGAGAAGTTTAAAATTACAGAAAAGCTTTCTTTGCCGGCATTGTATAATAAAATAATGATGTTTCCCGATTCACTTTCACGCACCAACAGGTTGTTTCTGTTGCAGTTGTTTATCAAGGGATTTTCTTTTCTTATGGCGATACATTTTTGGTAATACTCAAACATGTATTGTTTTTTGCTGTCTTCTTTGAAATTCCAGTTAAGTTTCGACTTTAAAAAAGTTTCTTCGGCGAAGGGATCGGGTGGTTGTGCATCTTCAATGAAAGCGCGAAATTCTTTTTTACGTCCTTTTCTAACTTTTTCAACCAGATTTTTATCCGTATGACTGATGAAATAAAGAAAGGGATTGTCTTCAGCAAACTCTTCTCCCATAAAAAGCATGGGGATATACGGTGAAAAGAGAGTTGCCGCTGCCGTTAATTTTAAGGTCTCAAAATCTGTGAGTTGGGTTAGTCTTTCTCCTTTCATTCGGTTGCCAACCTGGTCGTGGTTTTGATTGAAAATCACAAAATTGCTTCCCGGTATTTCAGCAGTAGAGGTGCCAAATATTTTTTTTCTGTTTTGAGAGAAGACTCCATCATAAACATAGGCATGTCTGAAGGATTTTGCCAGATGCCTGATCTCACCAAAATCGGAATAATAACCTCTGTTTTCCCCTGTAATGAGTGCATGTAAAGCATGGTGCCATTCATCGCACCACTGCGCATGTAATCCATAGCCACATTCCTGAAGTGGTTTGATGTATTTTGTATCGTTCAGGTCGCATTCGGCGATCAGAAAATGCTTGAAACCGGTTTGACGGTTTAGTTTTTCAACATTTTCACTGAGTTCTTTCAGGAAATGCTTTGGTCCAAAATCTTTGATAGCATGCACGGCATCCAGCCGCAATCCGTCGATATGAAAATCGCGTAACCACATCATGGCATTTTCAAGAAAATAATCTCTTACTCCATCGCACCAGGCATCATCAAAATTAACGGCATCTCCCCAGGGTGTTTTGTATTTTTTGGTAAAGTAAGGGCCATAGGCATTCAGATAGTTTCCTTCGGGGCCCAGATGGTTATAAACCACGTCCAATATCACAGCAAATCCTTGCTGGTGGCAGGTTTTTACCATTTCTGCCAGTTTTTTTGCTCCGCCATAGGCATGATGAACAGCAAAAGGATATACTCCATCATAGCCCCAGTTTCGATTTCCGGGGAATGTTGCTACCGGCATTATTTTGATGGCATTTACACCGAGGGTTTTTAAATGTTGCAGTTTTTTGCTCAATGCATCAAATGTGCCTTCCGAAGTAAAGGTACCTGTGTGCAATTCATAAATAATCAGCTTTTCCTGCGGTATACCACTCCAGTTTTTATCTTTGATCGTGCTGATCTGATTTAAATCCAATGCCTCCGAATAATCGTGCACTCCTGTTGGTTGCGAGAGGGATGCGGGATCGGGGTAACGATCCTTTCCGTTGATCCTGATTTTGTATTTGTCGCCAGGAACCAATTCAGGACAGGAGGCATGCCAAAATCCAAAATTTTCTTTTTTCAGGCAAACAGGTTTTTTATTTTGTATTTCTAATTGAATTTTTTTGGCATGGGGTGCCCAGACTTTGGCCGTGGGGTCTATATCGGGGTGGAAATTGATGCCTATATCTCGTTTATTGGTTATGTGGTGGTTCATATCGTAAAGGTTTCAATTTCAGGTTTGTATAATGAGTAATGAATTTCGTTATGTTTGTTTATCATGTCCTGTAAGAGTACGAAATTATCACTGTGCCGTTTGGCAATGTTATTATTGTCATGATGTAGTTCATATGTTGCTGTTGCTGATCGCAGCATCAGGATTGATGCCCTGTAAGGTTCATCAACAAAATAACCGAACGCCCTTCGGCGGTTACTTCTTCTGATGCTTTAAATTTCTGATGATTTTCTGCATAAAAATGACCTGTGTCGCTGTCCATGATCAAAATCCATTCATCGCCCCACTCTTTAGGTGGAAGTTTAAAACTTTGCTTTTGGTGATGGGCGTTGAAGATGATATAAAAATTGTCGTCTTTGATTTTTTTACCCTCTTGTGTAAGTCCCAGTACCCCTTCACCCGACAAATAAACGCCAATGGATTTCAATCCTTTGTTTTCCCAATCTTCAATGGTCATAATGTCGCCGTGTGGCATAAACCATTCAATATCTTTCACTTCGCCACCATTAATGGTTTCATATTTAAACCACTGTAAGCGCGAGAAAACATTATGATTCATTCTCAGATGAATAAGCGAGGAGGTAAAATGTATCATCTCATCGTCTTTGTTTTCCCAATTGATCCATGAGATATCGTTGTCCTGGCAGTAGGCATTATTGTTTCCATTTTGTGTGCGTCCGGCTTCATCGCCGGCTACAAGCATGGGTATACCCTGAGAAAGAAAGAGGGTGCTTAAAAAGTTACGCACCTGTTTTTTGCGGAGTTTCTTTATCTGATCATCTTCAGTGGGTCCTTCATGTCCGCAATTCCAGGAGCGGTTATGGCTTTCACCGTCGTTGTTGTTCTCCCTGTTGGCTTCGTTATGTTTTTCATTGTAAGATACCAGGTCGTGAAGGGTAAACCCATCATGAGCGGTAATGAAATTGACAGATGCCACGGGTCTGCGCCAGTCATCATAATAAAGGTCGGAGCTACCGGAAAACCTCCAGGCAAACTCTCCCATGCTTTCGCCCTGTCCTCTCCAGAAATCGCGCATCTGATCTCGGTATCTGCCATTCCATTCCAGCCATCCCTGCGGAAAATTTCCTACCTGGTATCCGTTTTCTCCAATATCCCATGGTTCGGCAATAAGTTTTACATTGGAAAGCACCGGATCCTGATGCAGAACATCAAAGAAAGAACCCCATTTGTCAACATCGCTAAACTCGCGTGCCAATGCCGATGCAAGGTCAAATCTGAAACCATCAACGTGCATCTCGGTAACCCAGTACCTCAAACTGTCCATGATCATGCGCAATACGGTTGGATGGACGGTGTTGAGGGTGTTGCCCGTTCCGGTATAGTCCATATAATATCTTTTATCATCAGGAACAAGTCTGTAATAAGAAGCATTATCAATGCCGCGGAAACTCAGGGTTGGTCCCATTTCGCTTCCTTCCCCCGTATGATTGTATACTACATCCAATATCACTTCAATACCTGCTTCGTGTAGCGATTTCACCATGTTCTTAAACTCGTAAATCTGTTCCACGCCCGCATTGGATGTTGATGAATATTCGGGGTGTGGTGCAAAAAAATTGATGCTGTTGTAACCCCAGTAATTAGACAGTCCTTCTTCAACCAGGTGGCGGTCATGAATGAAGTGATGTACAGGCATGATCTCAACAGCATTCACACCCAGTCTTTTTAAATAATTGATCACTTCCGGGTGCCTCATGGCTGCATAAGTACCTTTTATTTCTTCAGGAATGCCGGGAAATTTTTTTGTAAATCCTTTGATGTGAAGTTCGTAAATAACAGTTTTGTTGAGTGGTATATTCAAAAGTGTATCACCATGCCAGTAAAAATGATCATCAATAACAACCGCCTTCGGAACATATTTAGCGCTATCACTTTCACTCATAGAAAGGTCTTTCTTTTTGGATCCGATCTTGTACCCAAAAAGGTCATCATTCCATTTTTCAATTCCGCTGAGGGCTTTGGCGTAAGGATCAATACACAATTTGTTGGGGTTGAAACGGTGTCCGTTTTCTGGTTCGTAGGGTCCATAAACCCTATATCCGTATAGTTGACCGGGCTTCATACCGGGTATGTAAACATGCCATTGGTTATGGGTACGGTTTTTTACAGAGATGCGCTCGCTTTCGGTGCCATCTTCATTGAAAAGGCACAATTCTACTGCAGTGGCATTTTCTGAGAAAAGGGCAAAATTTACCCCCCTTCCGTCAAAGGTAGCTCCCAGCGGATAGGGTTTGCCCGGGAATGGTTCCTTGGTATTCATTTTTGTGTTGGTTTTTGGGTTTTCTTCGTTTTATCCTTTGTGTGGATGAATGAGCTTTCTTTTCCCTGGCAGAATACAACTTTATTTTTTGGATGATGCAGTTAATCATTCAATTGAATTTGTTTGACAATAAAAAACAAATACTTCTCATGACATACATTACCAAAACTTTCATTAAACCATAACAGAACATGGATGCCTGTACCATGCAGGCAATAATATTCAGGGAAATAGTAAAAACCTGCTTCTATTACTTAAAAAGTGAGAACCGGACTTATTGCCAATCATTTCATGATGCTCATGGATATCTTTCTTCAAAAATCCATTAAGGTACGAATTACAGGTATTAACCGTAAATCTTGATTCGTAAAGTATTGTAATCTGCTATGTAAAATTACTACAAATAAAAATGTACCTGATGGAAATTTATCAATTTTGCTTTCAAATAAAAGAAAAAATTAAACCACCAAATCGGATTATAAATCCTTACAATCCGCTTTCATGTTTTCTGATCAATTCCGTTTTCTTTCAAAAAATTAAACATCTTATATGGATAATACAATGGTTAATTCTTTGGGATGGTAAACATCAATGAATATTGTTTTTCTATCTGAACCGGGCCAAGACAATACGAATGACACACACGCGGATGATTAGATTACGCAAAACGGTAAAAACTACAATACCGTATTGTTGGCGAGTTCCATCTGACCTATTGAATCAAATGATGAACAGATAAAATGTTTTTCCGATCATTTAGGTGCATTTTTAAGGGTTTCCAGCAGATAATCCCAAAACAGCGAAACAGATTTAATATTAACTTTTTCATCGGGTGAGTGGGGGTTTCTTATGGTGGGTCCAAAAGAGATCATGTCTAATTGCGGAAAAGTACTGCCAATGATGCCACATTCCAATCCGGCATGTATCACCTTCACTGCTGGTTCTTTACCGTATTTTTCCGAGTACACCTTCTTCATGGTTTTCAGAATGGGTGAGTCAACATCGGGTTTCCATCCCGGGTAGGATCCTGTGTGTTCTACATCTGCTCCTGCCAATGAAAAAACAGCATACAACATATTGCTGAGGTCTTCTTTGGCACTGTCTACGGAGCTTCTTTGTAAACTGCAAACCTCAATTTTACCCTCATTTGATTTTACAATGGCCAGGTTTGTGCTGGTTTCCACAACACCTGGCATATCGTCTGTCATTCTGATTACTCCATTGGGGCAAGCATACAGCGCATTGAGCAGATTTTTTGTAACTTCTTCTTCTATAAACATTTCCGGTGTTTCAACAGGATTTATATTGATTTGAAGATCAGGTTCGGTATTTTTTAATTCGTTTTTGATTTTGTCTGTAAGTTGCCGGGTGATTGTCTGAAGCATTTCCTCAAAATCTGTGGCAACAATCACCGTTGCTTTTGCTTCACGCGGAATAGCGTTTCGAAGTCCTCCACCTTCAATGTCGCAAAGTTGTATTTTAATGTCTTTGCTTGCTTTCCAAAGTATACGATTTAGGATTTTGATGGCGTTTCCCCTGCCCAAATGAATGTCTAATCCTGAGTGCCCTCCTTTTAATCCCTTAACAACAATCTCAAACCCTTTGCTTCCAATGGGCGATCTTTTCTTATCGTATTCAAAATAGGCATTTGTATCTACGCCACCAGCGCAACCAATGTAGAGTTCGCCTTCATCTTCAGAGTCCATGTTTAGTAAAATATCTCCTTTTACAAATCCTTCCCTGAGGGCAAAAGCACCTGTCATACCCGTTTCTTCATCAATGGTAAACAGGCATTCAACAGGTCCGTGTTCAAGATTATCGGATTCCAGAACCGCCAGCGCAGCGGCAGCACCAATGCCATTGTCGGCTCCCAGGGTAGTGCCTTTTGCTTTTACCCACAACTGGTCAATATAGGGTTGAATAGGGTCATTTTCAAAGTCGTGTTCAGTGTCATTGTTTTTCTGTGGAACCATGTCTAAATGGCTTTGAAGCACAATGGTTTTTCTGTCCTCAAAACCGTTTGTGGCAGGTTTTCTGATCATTACATTCCCTACCGGGTCAACGTGTGTTTCCAGGCCGAGGTTCTCGCCAAAGTTTTTTACAAACTCAGTTATTTTTTCTTCTTTTTTTGATGGATGAGGGATGCTGCAAATCTGTTCAAATATGCTCCATAAAGGTTGTGGAGATAGTTCTGATAAGTTTCGGTTCATATGTTTGCGTTTTTTTTTGTTTTGAATATTGTTTGTGCCGGCTAAGATAAGGAAATGATTTCAATCTGCTTTTCAGAATCACTTTTTTGAAGTGGTTGAAAGATTGTTTTGTCCTTTTGCCTTTTGTATGGCATTTTCAGTGATTTCACCAAAAAAAACGATCTAAAACGCCAATGGTTTTAAATCGTTTTTTGAGAGAGTCCCTGCTTTGATATTCAAACAATAACTTTTACAGATTTTAGTCTTCCTGCCGGGTTGCACATGTTTTGATACCAAAAGGATAGTACAACGGACAGAAACTTACCAGACTGGTAAGAACAAACACACCTGCCAGTATGAGAAGTACAATTCCCAGTGTTCCTGAAATTACGTTGGTAAAATAAAGTACTGCAATGATGGCAGCGATCAGAATACGGATGATTTTGTCTGCTGAACCCATATTTTTTTTCATAATAATAAATTTTTAGTGATAAATGAATAAAATCTAAATTCCAACATCTGTTGGTTGTAAAACACAAGATACATAAATCGAGGTATGACAATACTATTGACTAAGATAACGGATGATCATAATTTGCAGCATGGACAAAAATACAAAACTGTTGTTTTGGCGAGCTCCTCCTTAAATAAAAGAACGGGGCAGGCGTCTGAAGTGCTGTTGTTTTTTCTTCGGTTATGGCATATACCTTACTGGGCTCATTTGCCATGCCAGCAGAAAAAGACATGATACAACTATTGTTGGGTTCAAGGTAATAAAGCAGGAGTTCCTTTTCTTCGTGTGATGTGAATACTTTGATCAGTCCGGTTGAAACATAGGGAATAACTTTTATATACTCTCCTTCTTTTATCATTGTTGTATTCTCTTCAAATTCCTGTAAGGTTGAATTTTCAATGATCTCAGAAACTAAATCATGGTTTAGGAACGATAACGAACGGCGAATCTTTTCTATCATGGAATTGCAATTAGGTTGTATTTCAGATTCAAATAAACTAACAGTTTTTATGCATATAAATGAATGATTTTTTTGGTGAGAAAAAAGTCCTCTTCGAAAAAATCAGATATATTGATTATATTTTGTTTTTGCTCAACCTGAGCGAGTTCATGCATGAGATCGCCGCCCTTAAGATAAATAACCCCATTGGGAAAGATATGTTTTTGCTCTTTCTTGATCTTTCCTTTTGTCCATTGCATGAAAACCGGAAGGGATGTAACGGCGCGCGAAACCACAAAATCAAATTTTTGTTCCAGGTTTTCTGCCCGGTTTCTTATGCATTCCACATTATGAAGACCGAGGCGATGGGTTACATCTCTTACCACTTTCATCTTTTTTTCAATAGAGTCTACCAAAACAAATTCAACCTCGGGGAAAAAAACAGCAAGCGGAATTCCCGGAAATCCTCCCCCTGTTCCTATATCTGCAACAGAGGTGCCGGGTTTAAATTGAAAAACCTTTGCTATGGCAAGAGAATGCAATACATGGTGCAGATAAAAATTATTCATGTCTTTCCGGCTAATCACATTGATTTTTTGATTCCATTCTTCATACAATGGTTTTAAATGTGTGAGAAGTTCTGCCTTTTGAGACTCTGTTTCGGGAAAGTATTTTAAAACTTCTTGCATATGATCAGTGAATTACTGCATTGGGGTTTTATTGCTCAAAAACCTGAAAATATGGTTTGCTTTATGCAATATTTATGATAAAATTTTGTTTTGTAGATGATTTTATTTGACAGACTTTATACTGAGTAAACTCTTTGTTGTATTCCTGAACAGGATTGAAATATAAAAATCGGAATCTGCAACTAATCTGATAGTTTTGAAAACTTTCAGTTGCAAAAATATGGTTTATTTCTTTCATATTGATTTAAAGAAGTTAACCAATGCCAGCAAGAAAACTACCCTATTCTGCATCTTTGACGTTTTCCTGCAAAGAATAACTATTGCAAACCGTTTGAATACAAATCATTTGTGAATAAAAAATAAAAACATATTTTTGTATTTGCAGTTTAATCATTGTCAGTTGTTATCGTTAATTACATATTTTCATTGCATGCAATTCAATAAAAGATTCAACATCCTTTCCTGTTTGGGTTTTAAAACGATGCTTTTTATCGCAGCCACAGGACTTCACCTGAGCAAACCCGCCCATTCGCAATCTTCAGTATCTCTTCAGGAGTATATCGATAGTTACCAGTCGGTAGCAATGGAGCATATGCGCACTTACAGGATTCCGGCCAGCATTAAAATGGCACAAGCCATTCTTGAGTCGGGTTTTGGTAACAGCGATCTGGCCTCGATTGCCAATAATCATTTTGGGATTAAATGTCATGGATGGCAGGGAAGGGTTTTTTATAAAGATGATGATGAACGTGATGAGTGCTTCCGGGCCTATGATGATCCTTTGCAATCATTTAAAGACCATTCGTTGTTTCTGACCGGGAGAAGCCGGTATGATCCCCTTTTTCAACTTGAAATAACAGATTATCGTGCATGGGCCAGAGGACTGCGAAAAGCCGGGTATGCCACCAATCCGCGTTATCCGCAATTGTTGATTGATCTGATTGAGCGAAACCAACTCTATTTGCTGGATCAGGAAGTTGTTGGGACTATACCTTTGGCAGATGTGAAATCTGACAATAGCAGCCGTGGTAACCTCAATCAGCAGGAAACAGATCAAATGGATGCTGATGAGTTTATGGGAACAACCAATGTACGCCGGGTTTTTGAAAATAACAGGATTCGATATATTTATGCACGGAAAGGTGATACCCCGGCTCAAATAGCTGAAGATTTGGGTATTTGGAAAATTGAGATCGAAAAGTATAATGAGTTAGATAAGGGGCAGCAGATCGTGCCCGGTCAAATCGTGTATCTTCAGCCCAAAAGACGCAGGAATAAGCAGAAATTCCATGTTGCAAAGGAGGGTGAAACCGTTTACAGCATCTCGCAACAATATGGGATCAAACAAAAATTTATTTACAAAAGAAATGCCCTGGAAAAGGATGAAAAACCTCAACCCGGGCAAAAAATATATTTACGCTGAAGATATTGATTTAAGTCTTATCAGGGAGTGCCGCAATGAATTTTCACATGTGTTTCTGCTTCCTGGTACCCCAATTCAAGTGCTTTTTTCAGATCTTTGCATCCCGAGCGGGGCTGGCGGTTTTTGATTTTAGCCTGTCCGCGGTTAAAGTATGCTTCTGCATAATCGGGGTTGAGCAGGATCGCCCGGTTATAGTCTGCTATTTCACTACTGGCCTTGTACTTTAACCGGTACTTGGTGTAAGCTCTCCAGAAAAAAACCTGGGCATCGTTGGGGTAGATTTTGATGGCACGGTCAAAATCACTTTTCGCTCCGCTGTAATTACCATCCAAAAATTTGGCATATCCGCGCCCGTAGTAGGCCTGGTATAGCATCTCATATTCCGGCTGAAGACGGATGATACTCGAAAAATCATCAATGGCACCTTTGTGGTCTCCCAAATCTATTTTTGCCTTTGCCATGCGTGCAAAATCTTTTGGGGTTTGGGATTTTAGTGTGGAGTTTGTAAACGTAAACAGTAAAATCAATGTGAGGGTTAATAATTGTGGTCTCATATGATTCGGGGTTTTATTTTTTTGTTTTACAGTTATTTTTCGGGTAAAAAATTTGATGTGTTGGTTGTTATTCAAATTCTTGTTTGTATGATGATGGTGCAAAACGAAAAACCATGCCATGTTTTGCAAATATACTACATTGTACCTGATTATATACCCGTGTTTCCCCTGTATTATTTACCCGATTTTCAGTAGGTGATTTCTACGGAAACTTCTGCAATACCCGTAGGATCAGGCATGTAAAGAGGTTTTTGGGAAATGATAATTTGGCATAATTTAAGTTATTTAACGGATGTGAGAGTGTGTACATATGCTCCCTGGTCTCTTACCGACCAGCAGTTTAAACCCAGTTCCCTGCATTCCTTGATCCATGAGTGGTTTCTGCGGTATGAGCTGGATGCATCAATCACCAGTTTTTCAAAACGCAGATGATTCATGAGTTCGTTTATTTTTATCCGTATATCACCCGTCAGCACAACGATATCCAGCGTATCAGGAAAAATGAGTGTGTCTGTAAAAACAGTGCTTTCATCAACGATCTTCAAACTGGTATCTTCATAATAGACGTAGTTGCTGTTTATGTATAAAGCATTGTCTATAAGCGTATCGCTGATAATGGGAGTGATTATTGTTTTGTCGGGTTTAATTCCCTGAGACAACCTGTTCCCTTCTATATTGAATTTGATATCTCTGGGTTCCGGGATACGCTTTTCGCATACCATTGAATAGCATTTTTTGCCCCTGAAAATATCCATGGAAAAACTATCGGACATATTGTAAATGACCAATTGTTGCTGATGTGTTTGCTGATATAGTCGAAATGAAAAAGAAACTGACAAGAATAGCAAAAAAACAAGAGAGAGGGTCAGGAAATGCTTGTTTTTGTGGGTTGAAAAAAATACCAGTGCAGCGATTATAGCAAATATGATCATTGTTTCAGTAAAAGTTATATAAATATTGCTGGAAGTGCTCCAGGGCATATTCTCGATAAAACTAACTGTTTTGTGCATAATGAAAATCATCAAAGACAAAAGTTTTCCTGCCCATAAGGAAAGTTGGGCAAACAAACTGCCGAGCATTTCAAGTGGCGAGAGCATAAAAAACAGAACACCCCATTGAATGATCAGACCCGTAAGAGGTATAACTGCTAAATTTGCAAGAATGAAATAATTGGGAAATTGATTGAAATAATGGACTGCCAATGGGCCTGTACCCAATTGTGCGGCAATGGACACAGTAATGATTGCCCAGGCTTTATCAACAATTTTGTTTTTAAAATAAACCTGTTTATAAAGCAAAGGCTGGATGGCTACGATGCTGATCACTGCGATGTATGACAATTGAAAGCCAATTTTGAATATAATGAAAGGATCCAGGAGAACCAGAATTAAAGCCGAAGATGCCAATGTGTTGTAAGTATTGGTAGCGCGTTTAAGGGTTTGACCTATTGCCAGAAAACTAAACATAGTTGAAGCACGCATCACCGAGGGAGACATGCCTGTAATGGCAGCATAAAACCAAATGATCAGGATAATGATCAGGGATTTGTAATAGATGCCATATTTTATTTTTGTAAAAAAGGAAAACAATGCATTTAAAAACAGGAATATGATGCCCACATGCAAACCAGAAACGCAAAGGATGTGCATGGCACCTGCCCCTGCAAAATCTTCCATCAATTCCTCATCCAGATAATCACGATAACCCAGCAAAAGAGCACTTGCAACCGAAAATTCTCTACCTGTTAATCCATTATTTTCCAGAATGTCTATGGCTTTTTGGCGCATGTGATGCGCCATTTTCATGAACGGATTTCCCTCATTGGTATCGGTAAAATACCATGAGCCTGTGCGGTGATAACTTTGGTGGAAGATGTTTTGGCGGGATAAAAAACGTTTGTACTGAAAGGTATTTGGGTTTTTGGAATCTCTTACTTGCTGATAGTCTGCGGGTATGAGTAGGATGTCACCATAGAAAAGGTCTTTCACTGCCTCGTCTTTCTCAAAATAGATAATCTTTTTTCCAACAGTAGAAACTAAGGAGTCTTGCCTTATTACGTGGGTTACTTCTCCTGTGATTTGATAAGAGTTTGTTTTCTCTGAAACAGGTTCGGTAATCCTGATCCTTAAATGTGAATTTTCCCAATGATAATTGCTGAAATGATTCGGATGGTTGGCAAGGTACCTGGATTGTGCCAGGGCAAATCCGGTAACCACCAGAAATATTGTGATCAGTATACCAGGTATATGTCTGAAGCGGAATTTTGAAAGAAGAAACCGGAAACTAAGCATGATCAGCACTAAAATAGTGCCCATAATCAATACATAATCAGGGATATTGAAATTGTATTCCGTTTTGCTGTATATTATTATACCTGCAAAGATGGGTGTCAATATCCTGATCATAGGTATGTGAGAAAAACGGATCATGGCAAATTCCTTTTTTATTCCTTCCCTGGTTTCTTTATCTAAAATAATAATAAATTTGAAGAAATACCAATGAAACCTATGTTTATTTTGTTTCCTTAAGAAAACCTATGATTTGCTGAGTGCTTGATAAAGAAAACCTCAGAGCAAGGCGGGTGATGGCGGGTGATGGATGAAAAACAAGAGTCTTGCAGATAAAACGAAATGATTGTTTTGATGACGAGCCCAACGCAGCAACTGGCGTTTTCCTGCAAGCACCGGAAAAGCTAAAAAAGGTAAGGTGATGCCGGATGGATGCTGTTCCGACAAACAATTATGGTATTGTATAAGAGAGGAACTTCGGTTTCAATAGCTATACACCGGAAAAACCCGTTGTTGCCTGCAGGTTATGTGGCAATGCGGAAAGAGCAGGAATCTAATCTTCCACTTTTATCAACCTGGATAAATCTGACAGGAACAATCAATGATCATGATCATGCTCATGATCCTTTGCCTCTTCATATGTTTCGTGTCTGGTTCCTGAAGGATGCTCTGCAGGAGTATAAATAGAATACAATTTCAGGTCGGTTT
>CAZPVB010000091.1:0-14692 GCA_964589855.1 uncultured Bacteroidales bacterium | reverse complement strand
CCATGCCAATGGCGCGGGTGTTGTCTCTTTCGCTGTAGGTAAAAACATGCAAATACGAAACAGGTAATGACTTTAAAAACCTTGCAGATTCCTCAAAAACAGCATCTGTTTCTCCTGGAAAACCAACAATAAGGTCAACAGCAATACAGGCATTGGGAAGAATCTGATGTATTTTATTTACCCTGGAAGCGAACACAGCGGTATCATACCTGCGCCCCATGTTATTTAAAATTACATCAGAACCAGATTGAAGGGGAATATGAAAATGGGGCATCAGGTTCTTTCTTTCTGCCACAAGTTCAATGATTTCATCTGTTAGTAAGTTGGGTTCTATGGATGAGATTCGTATTCTTTCCAAATCACTTATATCAGAAAGTTCCTTTAGCAATTGAAAAAAACTCTCATCATGTCTTTTTCCAAAATCTCCAATGTTTACACCCGTAAGCACTACTTCTTTGCTATTGGTTTTAGCAATGCGGGCAGCGGTTTTCAAAGTCTCCTCAATGGTATTGCTCCTGCTTCTCCCCCTTGCCAGGGGAACGGTGCAATAGGTACAAAAATAATCGCAACCATCCTGTATTTTAAAAAACGTGCGGGTTCGATCATCAGACGAGTATACGGGAACAAATTTTTCGGGTTTATGAACCGCAATTTCGCTGGCACCATCGTCAAAATCTTGGCCAGGATTATTTTCAAGCTTCCGGATATGCTCAAATAGGTTGAATTTGTCGGCATTGCCCAATACAATCCTTACCCCTTCTGTTTTACGCAGTTCGTCAGGGTTGATTTGAGAGTAGCATCCAGTTATGGCAATATGCGCTTCAGGATTTCTTTTCAGCGCCTGCTTGATAAGGGTTTTGCATTTTTTTTCTGCTTTGTGGGTTACAGAGCAGGAATTGATTACATATATATCTGCTGTTTGGTCAAAATCTACGTGTTCAAATACAAGCGCTTCTTCCTGGTTACTCATATAGGAAGTTTCGCTGAAGTTTAATTTGCATCCCAGGGTGTGGAAAGCGATTCTCTTTTTCACAGATTGCATTCGAATTAAATTTGTTTCGGGATTTCAGTATATTTCTAAAAAACGCCCAATCCTGCCGACCGACCTATACAAAGTTATCCTAAAAAAATAAATTATAACAGACTTTATTTATCCAACCCCAAATCAATCCTGATATCAGAACCTGCTGAACCGAGCCAAGTATTCAACTCGTGTTTTCAACCCGTCGGACGACTTTGAGTAGTCCAACGAGTAACATTAAAGTCATCTGAGGAGTAACATCATTTAAGAAAACTTAAGAGATAAAAATGATCTGTTTACCTTTCAATTCTTGTAATAGTTAATTAGAAGAAAAATCAATACCTTTGCATACAAACCACAAATAAACAAATATTAATCAATAAAAAAATCAAATGAAAATGCTTAATATGATGAAAAATAAAAACGCAAAATTCGTAAAAACCATTGTTGGTTTACTTCCTGTGCTAACGCTATTGTTCCTTTTCACTTCCTGCGAAGAAGAAAATGCAGGAGGACTAACCGCTGTAGCGGGTTCCGACAGCGAAGTAGATGTGGGATCAACAGTAACTTTAGATGGCAGTGCTTCTATGGATCTCACAGGCACAGGTTTCAATACCCTGTGGTCGTTTGTATCTGTTCCTGACGGTAGTACAGCAGTGATCGAAAATGCATCCTCTACTACTGCCAGTTTTGTGCCCGATGTGCAGGGAGATTATATTGTTGACCTTACCATATCCAATAATGTGGGCGAGAGCAGCGACCAGGTAATGATTACTGCACTTGCAGCAACAGTCAGTATTAGCGGAACTTATAATGAAAACCTTCACCTGACCAATATTTTTGAAGATCCGGATGCAGTTGATTATGTGATCAGTGGAGATGTGAATATTTACGAAAGATTCACCATAGACCCCGGCGTGCGTATTGCTGCGATGAACGACAGAACACTCAGGGTACGCAACAGTGGTGTGATTGAGATCAACGGTACAGAGGCGGAACCAGTTATTATAGAAGGAGATTCGCCGCAGGCAGGATTCTGGAAGGGATTGACTGTGGAATCCAACAACCTGGAAAATACCATTAATCATTTACATATTTCTCACACAGGAAGTAGCAATATTCTGTCAGGAAGACCCAAAACAGCTTTATTACTTGAAACAGCCCGGGTTACAATTCAAAACAGTCATTTTACCAACAACGAAGGTTTTGGTGTGTCTGCAAGGAATGGAAATAACATGCCCCTGGAAAACTGTTATTTTGAAAATAACGCAGAGGGAGCTATGCATATACATCCATCTAATATCACTCACCTTGATGGGCAAACAAACTTCAACAATGAACTTGTTCATGTTACCAACGGAACCATTGATGAAAACACTGATCATACCTGGCGGAAACTCCTGAATGGAAGCTATTTTTTCCGTGACGATGTTCAGAACTATGGCAATATTACCATCGACGCCGGAGCAGAATTCCTCTTCGATAATGCTGTATATTTCAGAAACAGACATAATTCGGTTCTTGAAGTCAACGGCACGGAAACCGACAAAGTCGTTTTCAAAGGTAATATCGAGCTGCCCGGAGCATGGAAGGGAATCACCATTGAAAGTAACTCTCTGCTCAACAAAATCAGTCATGCGCAGTTTATGCATACCGGGCACAGCACAGTATTACCCGGGTACGACAAAGCATCGGTTGCCCTGGCAAGTGATACAAGATTGAATATTGACAATACACACTTTTCTGACCTTGATGGTTATGGCATATATGTTAGATATGACAACAGTCTATTATCCATTGACCAATTATCCTTCGGACAAAACATATCGGGTGCAACCGTTCGTCTTCTTGCCAATCAGCTGGAAGCCATAGATGAGCAAACCGATTTCAATAATCTCTATATTGAAGTACATGGTGGAGATGTAAACACAGGTAATAATATAACATGGATCAATCCTACCAACGGAAAGTACCTGTTTACCAGCAATGTAGAAATATACGACAGACTCACGATAAACCCTGGTGTGACCATGGAGTTTGAAAATGATCTGTATTTCAGAATCAGAGCAGAAGGTACAATCATTGCAGAAGGAACATCCACGGAAAAAATAACCTTTACCCGCAAAGAGAACAGTGGGACAAATTGGCTGGGAATTCATCATGGGGGTAATTCTGTTGAAAATTCGATGGACCACGTAGTTATCAGTTATGCGGGAAACAGCGCTTTTTATTCCAGCATAGGCCAAACCAATCTCGGTCTTGATAACAATTCCAGACTTACACTCACAAATTCAACAATCAGCAATAGTTTGGGCAGTGGCGTTGTGGTAAGAGGCTCCGCTGAGTTAACGGAAAGTGGAAATAACTTTTCAGGCAATGCGGGCGATGACATCGTTTACCAATAAACAACAATCTATCTATTAAAAATTAAAAAGTATTTTTTAAACTAAAAAAAACAGATATGCTAATAAAAAAATTATTTACCGGAATTTTGTTGAGCATAATAACATTGTTCGTTTATGCTCATAATGAGAATGAGACACAGCAAAATGAAACTGTTGATTATACCGGAACAATCCTGGTAAACGGAGGATTTTCTCTTGGATACTACAATTATGGTTTTCTGGGATCGAGAAGTATATCAGTACCTCCCATCACTGGTGTTATTGAATACGGAGTACATGAGTTCATTACAGCTGGGGTATTCGCTGGTTATGGACGCTGGACATACGATTATTTATCAGGCAGCAGCTATTCCTGGTCATTCATCAATGCAGGTGCCAGAGGAAGTGTTCACATCACAAGATTTTTCAACGAGGTATTCGATCAGGATATTGATGAAGAGAAAATCGACTGGTATGTCAGTCTTCTGGGCGGTTTGGAAATAAGGGGCTATAACAGTACTCTTTATCCCGATCTTTATGATAATAAAACAAGGGTTTTCCTTGGACCTATATCCGGTGTAAGGTACTATCTGGGAAATAATTTTTCTATTTACCTGGAAGGTGGTAGAGGCGCTCTGGGGTATTTGACCTTTGGTGTGTCAGCAAAAATTTAAATAGTCTTTGCAAGAAAACGTCAAACAAGGGGTGAAGAACCCGAAACAATCATTCTTTTTATTGATAAAGAAACCAGTTACCCCAACAAGTAACTGGTTTCTTTTTTATTTTCATGAACAGAGCCATGACAAAAATTTTGACACACACGCGGATGATTAAGATAAATGGAACACGGATTACGCAGATTGAGCGGATTTACGCAGATTACTTCTATCAGCGATTATCTGTTAAATCAGCGTCATCAGCGTTCTAATACCAATTGTGGAAAATTACAGGCAGATGAACCATCCATGATTAAGATTAAAACACACACGAGGAAAATCATCAGTCTTATGAAAAAACTGATGCAACTATTGATAAAACGCGTAGTGCTGACATTACCGGGTTCTCATAAAAACATAAGCACCTCACTATCTTCTTCCTGATTGCTCCGCATCTGTCATATCTTCCAGGAAGGTTTTACCAGATATTAGCAAAATGTTAAATGTTATCCACCAACCTGTTTATATTTATTATTATTTATTTTTTACCTAAATTTACAATAACAAAAACCTATTTTGCCAACATATACCTAATGATTCTGACAAACCAAAACAATCCTCATCATTTATGAACTATTATTTAGGAATCGACGCAGGTTCGGTAAGCGTTAAATGCGTGCTTGTAAATGAATCCCACCAGATCATACATCATGAATACATAAGACATCACGGGCAGGTTGCTCTTCAGACAAAAGAGATGATATTTCGTGTTTGGGATCAATTTGAATCCGAAAATATTCATGCAATCGCCTTTACCGGAAATGGTGCCAGGCAGATCGCACAAAAACTGGATTGCTTCTTCGTAAATGAAGTGATTGCCCAGGGTAAAGCCATGGCAATACTATATCCGGAGGTAAAAACCATCATTGAAATAGGAGGCGAGGATGCCAAACTTATTAAATCCGGGAAAGATGAAAAAACAGGTCTGGTACAAATGCGCGATTTTGCCATGAATACTGTTTGTGCTGCGGGTACAGGGTCATTCCTCGATCAGCAGGCACAACGGATGGGCATCTCAATAGAAGATGAATTTGGCAACCTGGCGGTTACTTCAAAACATCCACCCCGGATTGCCGGCAGATGCAGTGTTTTTGCCAAAAGCGATATGATCCATCTTCAGCAATTGTCAACTCCCCGGGAAGATATTATGATGGGGCTCTGCCTCGCCATGGCACGAAACTTCAGAGGTAACGTAGCGAAAGGAGTTGAGCTGGAAAAACCTGTTGCGTTTATCGGGGGAGTTGCGTCTAATGCTGGCATGATAAAAGCTTTTGAGGAAGTTTTGGGATTGAGTTCCGAAGATCTTATCATCCCTGACAGTCATAAAATATCAGGTGCTTTTGGGGCTGTTATCGCCATGCTGGAAAACGGAAAATCCTTTAAAACACCCGGCACCGAACTGATTAAAAACATCCACACGAACAACATAAAAACTAAAAATGAGCTGCCCGGTTTACAAGATTCGGGTTACGAATATTTTACTGCCACCGAGCCATTAAAGAAACCCTTTCCTGCTGACGTTTACCTGGGAGTAGATATTGGTTCAATCAGCACCAACCTGGTTTTGATTGATGAAGAAAAACGTGTGGTTGCCCGTCAATATTTAATGACAGCAGGAAACCCATTAGAGGCAGTAAAAAAAGGCCTCGCTGAAATTGACGCCATGATGGGTGGGAAAGTAAACGTGAAAGGGGTGGCAACCACCGGTTCAGGACGCTACCTGGTGGGCGATCTTATTGGGGCCGATGTAGTAAAAAATGAAATTACAGCACATGCCAAAGGGGCCGCCAATATCCGCCCCGATGTAGATACCATTTTTGAAATTGGAGGACAGGATTCCAAATACATTTCTTTGAAAAACGGTGTTGTCACCGATTTTACTATGAACAAAGTTTGTGCTGCTGGTACCGGATCGTTTCTGGAAGAACAAGCAGATAAACTGGGAATCAGCATAAAAGGAGAATTCAGCAAACTTGCCCTTCGATCCGGGAACCCCGCCTCATTGGGTGAGCGATGTACTGTTTTTATGGAATCGGCTCTTAACAAACAACAGCAGACAGGCACACCGCGCGAAGATCTGGTGGCGGGTCTGGCTTATTCAATCGTAAAGAATTACCTCTCTACCGTGGTGGCAGGAAAACCTATCGGAGATGTGATACTGTTTCAGGGTGGTACAGCCTACAACAGAGCAGTAAAAGCGGCTTTTGAACAGGAGTGCGGAAAAAAGATCATTGTTCCGCCGCATCATGATGTGCTCGGTGCCCTGGGATGTGCCCTCATTGCCCTGGAAAATAAACCTGATGGTAAATCAGCTTTCAGAGGTTTCGATCTCACCAAACGAAAACTCACCACCGGATCATTTATTTGTGAAGATTGCTCTAATTCCTGTGAAATAAGAACCGTAGCACTGGAGGGTGAGAAAACCCTGAAATACGGCAGCAGGTGCGGAAAGTTTGATGAAGAAGAAAGGGTGAAAAAGAAAAGTACACTACCGGATTTATTTGCAGAAAGGGACAAGATGCTCTTTCATGCGGCATCTGCACCTGCCGAAATCAACCCTGAAGCCCCTGCAGTTGCCATTCCCAGAACCTTATTGTTTTATGAGCAATTCCCTTTCTGGAAGGCATTTTTCTCTCACCTGGGAATGAGGGTGAAAACAACTCCCCCATCCAATAAAAAAATAGTGAATCAGGGATGCGAGGCAGTGGTGGAAGAAGTTTGTTTTCCTGTGAAGGTGGGTTTAGGACATACCATAGAGGCACTTAAGAGCCAACCAGACTATCTTTTCTTGCCCTGCATTGTAAATGCTGAAGCCATCCACCAGGAAGCATGTACATCGTCTATTTGTCCATTGGTACAGGGTTTTCCATATATGAGTGAAGCTTCAATCGACTTTTCAAAGCATAAAACAAAGATTCTGCGACCTACATTTCATTTTGACAGCAACAATGTAAATAAGGAATTAGTAGATTTTGCCAAACAACTTGGAATGGGTGTATCAAAGGCCAGGATCGCCATCAAAAAGGGATTTGAAGCAATGGAAAAATTCAAAGGGCTCATGCTTCAAAGAGGTAAGGAAATATTGGATGATCTTCCGGTTGATACTCCAAACCTGGTGATCATAAGCAGACCCTACAATGGAAATGACCAGGGACTGAACCTCCGGATTCCTAAAAAACTTCGCGATATGGGCATTCTCTCTATCCCGGTGGATTTTCTGCCCGTCACACAAAAGTCAGATCCGCAACTGGAAAAGATGTACTGGAGATTTGGACAACGTAATATTTCTGCTGCTCACATTGTGGCAAACAATCCTCGTCTATTTGCGTTGTATATGACCAATTTTGCTTGTGGTCCTGATTCGTTCATACTGAAATATTTTGAAAAAGTGATGAAAAACAAACCTATGCTCACCCTTGAATTGGATGAGCATAGTGCTGATGCCGGAGTGGTTACACGCCTGGAAGCATTTCTTGATAGTCTTGAATACTTGCCGGAAAAAACAATCACTGTTTCACCCAATGGGCACAGCAAAATGGTTGCAAAAGATTTCGGGGCAAAACGCAAGATCTATATCCCGCATATTGATGATCACGGACGCGGTGTAGCTGCTGCCATGAGATATTATGGGATTGATGCGGAGGCATTGCCCATGTCTGACAAACATAGCATGGAACTGGCAAGAAAATTTGTTACAGGAAAAGAGTGCTACCCCTATATGATTACAGCTGGCGATATCCTCAAAAAAACAACAGAAGAGGGCTTTGAGGCAAAAAAAGCAGCATTTTTTATGCCCACCACCAATGGACCTTGCCGTTTCGGGCAATACTGCCATGCCCACCAGAGCATACTCGAAGAAGCCGGTTTGGGAGATGCCCAGATGCTGACCATTGAACAAACCACCAGCTATGACAATGAAATGAACAACCTGGGAGCAGGATTCAGAAAACTGGCCTGGCAGGTTTTTGTGGCAACCGATAACATAAAAAAACTATTATACAAAACCAGACCTTACGAATTCGTAAAAGGACACTCAGACCTGGCATACCAGCATGCCCTTGAAAATCTGGAAAAGAATGTAGAGACCAAAGGCAAACTGGCCGACAGCGTGAAATATGCCGCTGATCTTTTTTCAGCGATCAAAACAATAGAAAATAAAAACAAACCCCGCATCGGTATTATTGGTGAAATTTACGTAAGATCAAATGACTTTTGCAATCAGTTTATCATAGAAAAACTTGAGGAGCTGGGGGCAGAAGTGGTAACACCCGCATTTCATGAATGGATTCTCTATACTGACTGGGAAAGAAGGGTTGACCATTGGCGAAACAAGGAATATGGTGGCTATGCCAAAGAATTGATCACCTCATTTGTGCAAAAATACTATACCCGCAAAGAAACAGCACCCCTGAAAGGTAAAATTGAGGACTTTTTGTATGAAGTTCCCACCGAAGAGCTCATGAACCTTTCTGAAGAATATCTGACCGAAAACCTCAGAGGAGAAGCAACCCTGAGCATGGCCAGAGCAGAAGAATACGCCCGGCATGGTTTCCAGGGAGTGGTAAATTTAACACCCTTCCACTGTATGCCCGGCACAATTGCCAATACTCTTTTGGTAAGATTTTCAAAGAAATACCCGCAAATACCCGTTTTAAAGATGGTATATGATGGCTCTGACAACTCAGCAGACGATACGAAACTGCAGGCATTCATGTTTAGAGCAAAACAAATAATGAATACCAGCTTATCCGCATAAAATCACGATATTCTTACTTTTGCCAACATATTTCACTTAAACAAATACTATATAATTCCTTTTAAAAATAGAAGTTATTATTATTAGGATGAACCCGGCGATAACAATACTATTGACACACGCGGATAATTATAATTTCGCAACACGGAGAAAATTACAAAACCGGAGTTTTGGCCAGCTCCATCTGACCGAATTAATCAAATTATAAACAGATGAAAATTTTCTTTCTACTTCTAACCGTATTTTATTTACCGCAGAAATCTATCAGTCAACAAAATGGTACCTCTTCAGGAAAAATTGATAAGATCAGCATCTTTCTTGATTGCGATGATTGCGATTTTGTTTATTTCAGAAACAATCTTCAGTTTGTTGATTTTGTAAGAGATGCCCGTCTTGCAGACGTTCATGTTCTTGTTATTGAGCAACCAACAGCAGGCAGAGGAACAGAATATCGTATAAATTTGATGGGTCAGAAGCAGTTTGAGGGTATATCATATCAACTGAAAACGGTATCTTCTGCCAATGAAACAGATCTGATGATATGGGAACGATTACTGAAAAAACTCAAAGCCGGTCTTCTACCCTATTTAACCGAATCGTCAGCCTTTAATGATGTAGAGATTATTTATAAAGAAACAATGGATTCTGTTTTGGTTACAGATGAAGACCCCTGGAATTTCTGGGTATTCAGAGCCCAATTGGGTACTGATTTGGAAATGGAAGAAAAACAAAATGAGTTTTCTCTGGAGGGTGGGTTTTATGCAGACAGAATCACTGAAAGTTTTAAATTCAGATCAGAAATATCTTATGAAGTTGATATTGAAAATTTTGAAGATGGTGAAGAGACCATAACCAGTAGAAGGGAAGAATCGGAAATTGAAACAGAATTTGTATTTTCTCTTCACCCCCGCTGGTCAGCCGGTGTATTTACAGAAGTTTATACTTCTACTTTTCTCAATTATCAGTTTGCCCACGAGTTGAATACGGCAATTGAATATAATATTTTCCCCTGGGATGTATCAGACCAAAAGATATTTACGTTGGGATATTTTCTCAATTCCAGTTATTTCCAATATTTTGAAGAAACCATATTCGGAGAAACAAGCGAGTGGGTTCCCTCCCATTCGCTTCGTTTACAATTAATTCTGAGACAACCCTGGGGTGAAATAAGTAACACTGTGCGTGCCTCAAACTTTTTTCACGATTTTTCTAAAAACCGACTTACCATCGACACAGACCTTTCCGTGCAGATCGCAAAAGGATTATTTGTTTACACAAATATCAATTTCAACATCATAAACGATCAGATCTACCTTCCGGCAGGCGATGCATCCCTTGAAGAGATATTGTTGCGTCAGCGGCAATTGGCAACCGGCTATGAATTTTGGGGAAGAGCAGGTATACGATATACCTTTGGATCCTTCTATAATAACATTGTAAACCAGCGCCTTTGATTTCCTGCTCTACTGTTACCCATTAAACGACGACCTCGAGTCGTCCGAAGCGTTGAACTCAAAGTTTCTGTGAGATCATGAGAGGTCTTCAGTAAGTTTTTCTGTGTCCATTTCCAGTTCTTCAGCGGTTTTCAAAAAATCAAGAACGGTTGGATGATCCTTACCAACAAGTTCAACACCCATCCTGATCGCTTTTTCAAGGTTTTCAACAGACAGCCTTAATTGCCTTGTTTCTTTATAGATACGTGCCAGATTTGCATAGGTACGGGCAATGTTCAAATGCTTTTCACCAAAATTCTCATGGTAAATATCCAGCGCTGTTTTCAGGTTTTCTTCAGCTTTTGCATATTGTTCCATCCCCAGATAAGATAAACCAATTGCATAATAATCGCCTGCCACATAAGAGTGTTTTTCTCCAAAAATCACTTTATCTGCATCCAGGCATTTCCTCTGAAAAACAATGGCTTCATCAAATCGTTTCTGAGCAAGATAAGAATTGGCAAGATTAAAAAGTGTAGTAACCGTAAAATGATGGTAGTCGCTAAAAATTTCTCTAAACCTGTCTAATAAGAAAAGATTGATTGAATCGGAGCGGTGATAGTTTTTCATTTTATAATCATTGGCAGCAATATTTAGCAGCTTTGAGAGTGTCGAAATGCTATTTTCTCCATATAAATTTTTACTGATAGCATAGGATTTTTCCAGGTAAGTATTGGCATTTTCCAATTCACCCACATCACCTAATAAAATTGCCATATTGTTGTAAGTGATGCTCACAATTCTATTAAAGGATTTATCAATTTCAGGGGTTTCATCAATCAGTGAGATGGCTTTGTCCATATACTCCCGTGCCATGTCATAGTCAGTAAGATCACGATAGACTGATGCTATGGAGGCAAGGGTAAATATCTCGTCTTCAGGGTCATCAAAAAAAGATTGAAGAAACTGAAGAGACTCATTGAAGACCTCAATACTTTCCTCATACTTTTCCTGCGACCTAAGAATCGAAGCTTTCATTCTCAGTGCATTGTGATATTTTTTATGTTTATTTATCCTGGATTTACGAAAAACATCAATACTAATGTTGATAAGACTATCTGCTGTCGCATAATTATTCATATTCCGGTGATAAGCAGCGGCATCAATAAGTGTATTGGCATATACAACTGATGAAAAACCTTTATTTCCTTGTTTTCCCAAAACCTGCAGCGCCTGATCCTGTATTTGTCCGCCCCTTTCCCAAAACCCCATGTTTGACAGCAGATCTCCAGTAATGTTATAAAGTTCAGCTTGTAAAAAGGGTTGTTGATCCAGGTTATCAATACGCACGATACTTTTGGTTAAAAGGTCATAGGCATTGATTGTATCGCCTTTAGCAGATTCCGGGTCTGCAGAATCAAAAACGTCCCAAACAAACCCCAGTATCTGCTCGGCGCGTCTTTTTTCCCTGAGGGTTTCTAAATACTGGTTGATAAAGAAACCCACGGCAATAAACAAGGCTATATTGAAAAAGATAAATATCCATACTTTTGCTTTATTTCTCAGGTAAGCCTTTTGCATATTGTATAGAAACCCTGCAGGATGAGCATGCAAAGGTTGATTGGTGAGCAGGTTTTTGATGTCGTGCAAAAAAGCACTTACCGAGCTGAATCTTTGTTGTGGGTCTTTATGTAAGGCTCTGCTCAGGAGCGCAGAAATATCTGAGACAAATAAATTGCTTTCTTTTTGAAGTAAACGGCAGGTACTTAATTTTTTTTGTTGTGTGAAATGATCCCTGAATTCATTCTGTGATTGAATTTTTGATATGTTTTCATGGTAAGATTCACCCGTGATCAATTTCAGTAACACCAGCCCCAAACTATATATATCGGAAGTAACCGTAGGGGCAATACCCTCTAACTGTTCCGGCGAGGAGTATGAAACGGTTCCGGTAAAACGGTACTCATCTTTTTTCTCCTTTTCCTGCTCAAAAAGAATGTGAGAAATGCCAAAATCCAGGAGTTTTACCTGTCCGTTTTCATTCACAAGAATATTGGCCGGTTTTATGTCATGATGCACTACCAATCCATTGTGCGCATATTGCAATGCATCACAAACCTGCGTAAAGAGTTTGATCCTTTGTTTCAGGTTGAGTTGATGTTTGTCGCAATACAGATCAATAGCTTCCCCCTCAACATATTCCATGATGATATAGGGATACCCCTCTTCTGTTATTCCCCCATCGAAGAGTGTAGCAATGTTGGGATGATTGATTTTTGCTAATATCCTTTGTTCTTGCTTGAATTTCTTTTGAAGAAATTCGTCATTCCCTTTTACGTTCAGCACTTTGATCGCTACCTTCTGCTCAAACTGCCCGTCATTGCGTTCGCATAAATAGACGTTTGCCATTCCTCCGCGCCCGATCTGTTCAATAACTTTAAACTTTCCGAATGCCTGGCCAGGTTTCAAAACCACATCATCAAAAGATTTTTGCAGTTCCCCTTCAATTCTTTCGCCCAGATGCTGAAAATAACTATCTGCGCCGGATGCGGCAAGCAAAAGTCGTTTTACCTTTTTGGGCAATCCTTTTTGCTTCTCCACCTCTGAGCAATTTTCATCGAGAAAGTCATCCCATTGATCAGAGGGAAGTTCCATGGCTTGCTCAAAGAGTTCAGTGATTCTGCTGTAGTGTATTTCGTTTTGGGGCATCATAAAGTATACAGATTAAAATCAACTCATAACAGGAATTGATTTTGACTGGTTATTGTTCATTTAGTTCGAGGTATAACCATGCTTTTGCCATGCTCCAGGATCGTTTTACGGATGCGGGGCTAATATCGAGTGTTGCAGCAGTTTCTTCGATGGTCATGCCCCCAAAAAAGCGACATTCTACGATGGAAGCCTGCCTTTCATCCTGTATTTCAAGTTTTTTGAGGGCATCATTGAGCATTAAGAGATCTTCGGCGGTTTTATCAGACAGTTCAAATTTGTTTTCCATGTCGTCAATAGAAAGATCATGATTATTACCCCCTCTTTTAAGTGCTCTTTTTCGCAAAGAGGCATTTACCAGTATTTGTCGCATAGCCCTTGAGGCAATAAAAAAGAAGTGAGACCGGTTTTTAAAATCCGTTTTACCCGATTGTATAAGTTTCAGATAGGCTTCATGCACCAGAGCGGTTGTGTTCATGGTATCCATGTCGAAAAACTGAAACCTTAGTTGCTTGGCTCCTTTCCTTAATTCATTGTAGATTAGTGGAAATAACTTATCCAATGCCTTTTTATCGCCATTATCATAATCTTGCAGATATTGGGTTATCTCATTGGATGACAAGTGATTATCGTAAACCATTAGGTGGTGTTTAAGTAATATAACAGTGTTTGATTTCGTTGTTTTACATATCAAATTTAAAAATTCCATGATAAAAAAACAAATTAGTGCCACGCACACATATAAACACAATGTACATGTTTTAATTTATTTGAAATTAAATACCAGAAACTTACGCTAAAATTTTCCGGGAAATACCTTTTTTATTATCTGATAACATTAAATTCGTGTCAATTTGTGTAATTTGTGGATAATAATCTTTTCAGAATGGACTCATCAAATCAATTTTATAAAAGATCGACCATTTTCAATATGGGAATGATTGTAATAATGCCGGAAAATTTTCATGTGTTTAAAATTTATTTCACGCAAAGTCGCAAAGTCGCAAAAATCTTTTAATCATGCACGTATGTGTTTAAAAATTAATCATGGGTGTTCTTCTGTTTATAATTTTGCACAATTAGTATTAGAACACTGATGACGCTGATTTTACAGATAATCACTGATAGAAAAAATCTGTGTAAATCAGCTCAATCTGTGTTATCTGCGTTCCATTTTTTTGCTAATAATCATCCTCGTGTGTGTTTTAATCTTAATCATGGTTGTTTCATGTGTTTAAAATTTATTTCACGCAAAGTCGCAAAGTCGCCAAGAGCTTTTAATCATACACGTATGTGTTTTAAGATTAATCATGGATGTTCATCTGTTTATAATTTGATTAAATAGGTCAGATGGAGCTCGCCAAAACTCCAATTTTGTATTTTTGTCCATGCTGCGAATTATAATCATCCGGGTGTGTGTCAAAAACTTTGTCATGGCTTGGTTCATAATCATTACTTTTTAGTAATTACAATTACCGGATACTCACCAAAGCTGCCCATAAACCGATTATGCTTTTCCTCCATTTCAGAGATAAACTTCAGTACTCTTTTGCCGAAAAAATACTTGTGTACATACATGTTGAGAAAATATTTATTTGTACTTCGCCAGCAAAAAAATTCAATCTGGTCGCCAAATTCGAAAGTACTTCTGAACCAGCGCGGGCTATGAGCAT
>CAZPVB010000090.1:0-14837 GCA_964589855.1 uncultured Bacteroidales bacterium | reverse complement strand
TCACCACCAGTAAATATATTATTTATGGAAACGGACAAATAAGGTAAAACCTTCAATTTGTCTTTGCTTGCCTTTTGATCCTGGTTATCAATGCTATTGCCTGTCAATTTCATTCAACTGCCCAAAATACTGGCACCATAAAAAGGCAGGACAAGTACCCGCCAATCATCAGATATAGGAAATGAAGGTAAAATCCAGCTCCGACAGATGGGCAAATTCTTCACCTGCTTCCAGGGTATCTTCATCATCCATCTGGTAATGCCATTCAATGGTGATGTGATGCTGGTCATTATCGAGTAACGTAAGCATTTCAATGATATCCATGATCACTTTTGATGATGCTGTATTGAAATAATCAAGGTTAAATTTCACAAACGTTTCCCTGGGTGGATCTTCCAGATATTTTTCTATCCAGTTTTTAACCGGTTTATAAAAGGAAATGGGATTTTCGGGCAGGGAATGCCCTTCAAATAGAAGTGTTCCTTTTTCACTGTCCAGAATAATCTTTGGTGTGCATTGGGTTGGTTCGATATGGATAAAGGGGAGTTCTACAAGACAATTCATTGCCTCCTTTTCCATTACTGCTGTTAGTTCCATAATGTTGTAATTTGTCGGATAAAATTTGATT
Source organism: uncultured Bacteroidales bacterium (assembly GCA_964589855.1). Classification (GTDB taxonomy): domain Bacteria; phylum Bacteroidota; class Bacteroidia; order Bacteroidales; family UBA7960; genus SKVR01. The sequence goes on along the minus strand of CAZPVB010000090.1, from coordinate 14,209 downwards.
TAAAACTGTTGATATAACTGTTTTTGGATGTTTTCAGATGTATATCAGCACCACAAAAGTAACATAAAAACACGATAAATTACAACAAAAAGCAAAAATATGTTGCTTAAAGCATGTTTTTGTTAAACAAAACACCTTTCATCAATAATTTTCCCGGGATATAACAGGCTCAAATCGTTTGTGTACAAAGCTTATAAAACCGATTTCTGTGTAATTGACTGCTGTATGACTTCGATTGATGTTTTTATCAACAACACACAAGGGAGATCTAATGAGGTGATTTTTATCTAAACATCAGAGTTCTTGTTTTAAAATGCCTTTTGTACAAATAAAAAAAAAGGACAATATTGTCCTTTTTGTAAATGATTTGATTCATTAAAATTTAATCCGGAGTGGAGTATCCAGATCATCAGGCGCTTAATTTTTCCACCACTCTTTTCATCATGGGCAACATGGTTTGCGGATTGGTGCTTGTGAAAAGGTTGTCATCTTCTACCCAGTCTTTTCCTTCGTAAACGGCACCAGCATTCAGCAGATCGTCTTTGATGGCATGAAAACCGGTTACTTTCCGGTCTTTAACAATGCCTGCCGAGATCATCAACCACGGGCCATGGCAAACCGACACGATGACTTTCCCTTTTTCATGATGGCGGGTTACAAAATCAATGATATTTTGATGACGCCTGAACATATCCGGTGCGTACCCTCCGGGAATGATCACAGCATCGAACTCCTGGTTTTCTATTTCTTTGAATGCCACATCAGGTGAGAGTGTCATGCCTTTTTTCCCGGCATAAGGTCTTTTTTCTGGTGCTGCCGATACCACATCAAAACCTTCTTCCTTCAAACGCATGTAAGGATATGTAAATTCGGTATCTTCCACTAAATTTTCGAGTAATACAACTATTTTCTTCATAATAATAGGGATTATCTGTTTATTGAAATAGGTTTGTCATCACCCTAACGAAGACTTTCGCTTTTTTGTTTAAACTTTCAGGCGATTCTCCCCCCCCTTTCTCTGCAACCCGCTTCAAAACCACCGAAAAACAGATAAATATTCATTGCGCTGTTTTCCTGTGATGTCAACTGTAGTCCTTTTCATTGTAAATGGTGCTTGTAAGCAAGGGCATTTGTTGTGTGATAATCATTATCAATACAATCATTGAGCAGATTGCAAATATTGCTTAGCCGGGAGTATGAATTTCGTTCTCTTTTTTTCAATCTCCGGTAAGGGCACAAAAAAAAGTCCGGAACAAAGTGTGTTTTGATGTTTCCGGACTTAAGGTGGTTTTGATCGGATGTTAAGGGTAAGTTTTATGTACCATTAAAAACTATGAATATCTCCCTCGTTAACAGGGATGTTGCGGGTGAAACCTTCTTCTAACGAAATAAATGTTTCGGTACTGGTCACTTCTGGTATAGATTGTATATATTCTACGATTACTTTTTTCAGGTGCTCATTGTTTTTGGTAAATACTTTCACAAATAAAGAATACTTACCTGATATATGATGGCATTCAACAATTTCGTGAATTTTCATGATCTTCTGAAAAACCTGTTCATGGGTGGTGTTGGCTTGCAAATTTACCTGTATGCCAATGAATGCGCACGTCTGAAAACCTAATCCTTTGGGATTGAGGTTAAACTGCGATCCTTTGATGATGTTGGCATCCATCAGTTTCTGCACCCTTTGGTGAACAGCTGCTCCACTTATGCCACACAACCTTGCCACTTCAAGAAAAGGCATTCGGGCATTGCTTGTGAGTACTTCCAGTATTTTATGATCTGTTTTATCTATTTGAAAACTTCCGTTCATGGTATTCTTACCTGCCTTTTTCGTTTGCTTAAACAAGTATTTCTGATCTGTAAAGGCACTTTCGCCGTCTGAATTCGTTTGATTGAGCAATGCTTGGTTATAATCTGTTGCAAATATAAGATAATTTTAAATAATCTGTAAGCAAATTACTTCTTTTTTCCAAAATATTTCACTGATAAGAATAAAAATGTGATTAATTTATTATTTTTGCCTTAGTAAGAGGAACGGATCCTCCAAGGTCATTTATTTATCATCCAAAAATCAAAACACACAGCTATGAAATTCGATCCCGCAACACGCATACAGGAATTATTGCAATTTGGTGAATTTGGCGATGTAAATCCTTCCATCACCGACTCGGCAACGTATACATTTATGAAAGGTAAAACCATGCTCGATACTTTTCATGGCGAACAGGAAGGGTGCTTTTTGTATTCCAGGCACTGGAATCCTTCCAACCGTTACCTTGCCGATGCGCTGGCAGCAATGGAAGGCACCGAAAGTGCATGGGTAACTGCTTCGGGCATGGCTGCCATTACCTCCGCTATCCTGCAACTCTGCAATTGCGGATCTCATATTGTTTCAAGCGTTACTACTTATGGAGGTACGTTTGCCTTTTTGGCCAATTATCTTAAGAAATTCCAGATTGAGGTTTCTTTTGTCGATCCTACCAACCACCAGCAGGTGAGAGATGCCATCAGATCCAACACTACCCTCATATACACCGAAACCATGACCAACCCTCTGTTGCAGATCTGCGACATTGAAGAACTGTCGAATATCGCCAATGAGCACAATATCAAACTCATGGTCGACAATACTTTCACTCCCATGATCATAGCTCCTGCTCAACTGGGTGCACACATTGTAGTGTATAGCATGACAAAATTTATCAATGGCAAAAACGATTGTGTGGCAGGTGCTATCTGCTCTGATGAGCAGTTTATCAACGACCTTGCAGATGTAAACACTGGCACCGCAATGCTGCTGGGCCCTGTCCTTGATCCGTTGAGATCCTCCAGCATCCATAAAAACCTGCATACCCTGCATATACGTATGAAACAGCATAGTTACAATGCCATGTATCTGGCCCATAAATTTAAAGAAGCAGGGTTGAAGTTCAATTATCCGGGAATGCCTGAACACCCGCAGCACGAACTCATGAAAAGAATGATGAATCCTGACTTTGGATTTGGGGGTATGATTGCTATTGATATGGAAACCGCCGAAAGATCAATGAACCTAATGGAAAAAATGCAGGAAAAAGGGGTGGGCTATCTCGCTGTTAGCTTGGGGTATTTTAAAACCCTGTTCAGCAATTCGGGAAAAAGTACTTCCAGCGAAGTACCCGAAGAGGTACAACGCTCTATGGGTATGTCTGAAGGATTGGTGAGATTCTCGGTAGGACTTGATAACGACATAGATCGTACCTTCCAGCTCATACATGATTCTTTAACAGAACTTGATTAGTGTCAGCAAGAAAACACTTATTTTTTGTGTCTTTGATAAGAAATCGTCAAAGACAAGGCTTTCGAAGTTTTTGAATCTAAGGAGTTTACTTTTCGTAAATGACTGATTTAAAAACGAGAATAACGCAGTATTTGGCGTTTTCTTGCAAAGACTAATTACATTTAAATCCCCGGATTTTATGTTATTTGAAATCAACCGTCCGGTTTGTGTTTTTTTAATACATGTCTGTAAAACATCAGGGCATTATCGGCGTTATTTTAGTGTTTAGTTAATAAGATAATACATTTATACCGATTAAAAATCTTTAAATGTTGTTTTGGTTAGTTGATTGGTGACCCCGGAATTTTAACAAAAGTTCCGGGGTTTTTTATTTTCTCCGCAATATACTCTTTTCTATTCCACGTCATTAACCCTCTTTTAAGTACTTCCGGCAAAAATGACGAGAGCATTTATTTTTTCGGAAAACCTGATTGCCTTTCGCAAACTAACACAGTGAAAGGACGTTTTCAAATAAAAAGTACGCAAAACACACACCCTTTCACAAAGAATTGTTTTGCATGGGTAGCTGAAACAACCGTTTTCCCGGTAATCCTTACAAACTTTTCCCTGAGTTTTTTCATTATTTCACAGGCAAGATGACTACTTTTGCGCAAAAGTGATCCAAATGATGGTTTTGCAAAAAGATATCGAAAAAGCAGCGGAAATGATCAGGCAGGGCAAAGTGGTAGCTTTCCCTACCGAAACGGTTTACGGCCTGGGCGCCAATGCACTTGACCCGGTGGCGGTTGCCCGTATCTTTGAACTCAAAGAACGACCCTCTTTCGATCCTCTGATCGTTCATGTTGCACAAAAGACCGATATCAGTCAACTGATAAATATTCAGGATGAGAGAGTATGGAAGTTAACAGACCATTTTTGGCCAGGACCACTCACGCTCGTTTTACCCAAAAGTGAATTAGTCCCCGGTATTGTTACCTCAGGACTAAAAACGGTTGGTTTGCGCATGCCCGATCATGAGGTTGCCCTGTCAATGATAAAGATGTCCGGTTGTCCTGTTGCCGCGCCCAGCGCCAATAAATTCGGACAACTCAGTCCCACAAAAGCAGCACATGTTAGAAAACAACTACAGGGAGTAGATTTTATCCTTGATGGCGGACCTACCAGAGTGGGCATTGAATCAACCATCATCACCCTTCATGATGAAGGGTTTGAGATTTTACGACATGGGGTAATCACCCAACGGCAACTTGAAAAAGTTGTGCCCTGCGCTGTACAAAGTACTCATCAAAAAACGCATACCCTTGCGCCGGGCATGCTTAAATCGCATTACAGCCCTGCCATTCCCATATATATTGCAGGAGAAAACATGCCGAAAATAAGAGATATTTCCCAGGCAGCATTGTTGTCTTATTCGGGTGAGAATACTCAGGGATATAAATACGTGAAAATCATCTCTCCAAAAGGAGATCTGAAAACGTATGCAGCAGAACTTTTTTCGGTGCTGCACGAACTTGAAGATATGAACGTGGATTTTATCGTGGCTGAACCCGTTCCGGAAAAGGGAATTGGGATTGCCATTATGGATAAACTACGAAAAGCTGCTTACCGATACGCAAAATAAAATTTCTATATCCCCGGTAGATTGTAAAATAAATACCTGATTGTTTCACGTGCTTTATATCATCAAAAAAAGTGATACCTGCACAGCGGTCTGTATTTTCAATTAAAGATTTTATTAATTTTAGGCGCTGACAACAGCGAATTTATCACCTTCATTGCTTTTTATATTTTATTCTAATTTCCATGAATACCCAGATTGATATGTCAGTAAAAGTTCTTGAGGTTGAAAAAATGATGCGTGAAAGCAAGTTTCTGGTCTTCCGACTTTTTCCGCGATTTCTAATAAATATGCTGAAAAGTGTTATTCGTGAAGATGAAATTAACAACCTTCATCTGAAGGTTGCACACAAAACAGGTATAGAATACGTAGGTGCCTTGCTTCAGGAATTAAACATTCAGGTTTATATTCACCATACCGAAAGAGTTGAGTATGCTGACAGATGCATTTTTGTTGCCAACCATCCACTGGGCGGTATAGATGCATTGTCTTTTCTTCATAGTATTTATCAACTCAAGGGAGAGGTTGTTTCTCCTTCCAACAATTTCTTTTCATATGTACCCAATCTCAGACCTCTTATTGTTGGTGTAAATGTATTTGGGAAAAATACTCGGCAACAAACCGCTGCTATCAACCAGGTTTTTCTATCGAATAAACAGATCATGATCTTTCCGGCAGGGTTGGTTTCCCGAAAAATAAACGGTAAAATACAGGATACTCCATGGCAAAAATCTTTTATAAGTAAAGCAATTCAGACACAACGCTATGTTGTACCTGTGTTTATCAGTGGACAAAACACTCGGGTTTTCAACCGTATATACAAGTTCAGGAAAATGATGGGCATCAGTATACCGTTGGAAGCTGCAAGGTTACCAGCTGAAATGTTTTTGAAAAAAGGAAGTGATATTCACCTGGTTTTCGGAGATCCTATACCCCCTGATTTTTTCGACCGGACAAAAACACCCCTTGAATGGGCAAAATATGTAAGAGAAGTGGTTTATAAGCTTGGCAAAGAGCAAACTCCTCAAACCACAAAAGTATTAAGTGCTAAGCGTTCAGTGTTAAGCGTTTAGCGCTCATTGTTAAGTGTTTAGTGTTCAGTGATTGGCGTTTGACGATTCCAGTAAAATGACCAGCCTGTGACGTGCGAAGCTCATATGACCACCATCTGATGCGCGCAGCACAATTGTCTCCTTCAGCATACTCATTTAAATTATCATTCTTCTTTTGGAAAAGAATAGTAAACTTTATGTTCTTTTTCTGCTCATTTATCATTATATTTAAATATATAATCATAAAAAATTCGCGAATATGGAAGAAAAAAAGTTAAGTGGTGAGGTGTATTATCCCTTAGAGGAAACACTCCAAAAAGCACAACTCAAAAAACGAAAAGACTGGGATGAGCAGGCAAACAAAGACTACCTGGGTTTTTGGGAAAACTTTGCCAATGAGCTCCACTGGTTCCGCAAATGGGATAAGGTGCTTGATGATAGCAATCAACCCTTCTTTAAATGGTTTACGGGCGGAGAAACCAACATTGCCTACAACTGTCTGGATATTCATCTGAAAAATTTCAGACGGAACAAACTGGCCTTGATCTGGGAAAGTGAAAATGGTAAAACCGAGACCATGTCGTATTTTCGTTTGCATCAGGAAACCTGCCGGTTTGCCAATGTGCTTAAAAGCATGGGTGTAAAGAAAGGCGACAGGGTAACCATTTATATGGGAAGGGTTCCCGAAATCGTAACCGCTATGTTGGCATGTGCCCGGATCGGTGCAGTGCATTCAGTAGTGTATGGTGGTTTTTCAGTAGAATCGCTCACTGAGAGGATAGAAGACAGCGAATCAAGGGTGTTGCTGGTAGCCGATGGCGCTTATCAGCGGGGTAAGATTGTACCGCTGAAGGAAATTGCCGATGAAGCACTGAAAAGAGCCGGTAGCATTGAGCACGTGGTAGTGGTAAAACGCACAGGTGAAGACGTGTTTATGCAACCCGGCAGAGATATGTGGTATCATGAACTGGTGAAATTCCCCGTGGCCAACAATACATGCCAGCTTGAGATCATGGATGCCGAAGACCCTCTTTTTATTCTTTATACCTCCGGGACTACCGGAAAACCCAAAGCCATCCTGCACACCCATGGCGGGTACATGGTAGGTACCTATGTTACCACCAAATATTATCTCGACCTGCAGGAAGAAGACCGGATATGGTGTACCGCCGACCCCGGATGGATAACGGGTCATTCCTACATCGTATATGGTCCGCTGCTCAACGGCGGTACCATTTTTATGTACGAAGGTGCCCCCTTCCATCCCTACCCCAACCGATGGTGGCAAATGATAGAAAAATACGGAATCAATATTTTGTATACCGCACCTACTGCCATCAGGGGTTTTATGCGCTTTGGCGATAGTTGGGTGAAAAGACATAACCTCTCTTCGCTGAGAATTTTAGGGTCGGTGGGCGAACCGATCAACCCTGAAGCATGGAAGTGGTATCACAAAGTAGTGGGCAATGAAAAATGTCCGGTTATTGATACATGGTGGCAAACCGAAACAGGCATGCATATGATCTCGCCCTTTCCCTCAGAACCCCTTAAACCGGGCTCTGGTGGTGTTCCCTTCCCGGGGATAAAGATGGATGTTTTGGATGAAGACGGAAAACCACTGGGGCCGAATCAGGAAGGATTTCTGGTGATCAAAAACCCATGGCCCTCTATGGTCAGGACGCTCTTTAAAGATGATGAACGGTTTGTTGATCAGTATTGGAGCAAGTACCCCGGTTATTACCTGACGGGCGATAGTGCCCGTATCGACGAAGATGGATATATCTGGATCATTGGCAGGGTAGATGATGTGATCAAGGTCTCGGGTTACAGATTGGGATCAGCAGACATTGAAAGTGCTTGTGTGAGCCATCCGGCTATTGCAGAAGCCGCTGCCATTGGTGTGCCGCATCAACTCAAAGGAAATGCGATCAATGTGTATGCCATCCTCAAAGATGGATTTATGCCAGGTCAGAAACTGATTGACGACCTTCGTGCGCATATCGGACATGAAGTAGGTCCGATTGCGAAACCCGAAAAAATAGAGTTTGTGGATAAACTACCCAAAACCCGCAGTGGAAAGATCATGCGAAGGGTGCTGAAAGCGCAGGCAATGGGAGTTGACCCGGGCAATATCTCTACCCTGGAGGATTGACGCATTTGTAAAGAATAGTTGATCAGATTTGAATAAACAGCGCCGGGAGATTACTTCCGGCGTTTTTTTTTCTTCATCCCTGTATCCAAACAACCACTCTCCCAAAAGGTATGTTTTCAGATACCCCGTTTTCACCTCAATTTTCAGTGAACCTTTGGTGCTCAAAAAAAAGTCCCTATTTCCTTCCAAAATCGGCGGGAATTTCTCCCCAGTTTTTGGTATCCCATTTCAGGATCTTGTTCTGCCACGTGTTGTTTTGCAACCAGTTTTCGGCACGCTGAATATAATCAAACAGTTTTTTATTTGCAGGCACTTCCTTCAGGGTGGTTTTTGCTTTTTTATTCCTCACCCATGCCATGGCAGTTATGCTATCGGTATAAATTGGAAGTTTAATGTTTTCTTTCTTAAAAAGGGCCAAGGCATGCACAATGGCTAAAAATTCGCCTACATTATTCGTTCCACGGGGCAGGGGTCCTACTTTAAAGTATCTTTGCCTCGTCTGGGTATGTACACCCTGGTATTCCATCATCATGGATGAGGAACTGTAAGCAGCATCCACCGAAAGACTATCCCAAACGGGTGTTCCCGATCCGGTAGAAGTGGATGAAGAGGGTGCTGTCTTTTTTTTGTTCCCTATAAATTTGTAAAAAGGTTGATTAACAGCATATTCTGCCTGCTCAAGATCGGGAAAACCCTTGTATTTTGCAGAAGCATACCCGTCAATCACCCTTTTGCAGTCAGACCAGCTTGTAAATATGCCGGTTTCATGACCTTCCCACACAACATAAAATTTATTCTTTTTTCCCATATGAAAGATTCGGTTTTTCTTCTTTAAGGATTGGATGGAGGCACCTTCTGCCATCACAAGCAATTGTGCGCATCATTGTTTCATGCTGGTTTACTCGCCCTGTTCCTCTTCCCCTTTCCTAAAGCTGTCCCATCCCTGTGCCTTCAAAGGAACAAAACTACCCGAAGTGGAGATAAGGCTTTTTTGTTCCGGATCGGAGGTAATATGTCCGACGATGCTTATAGATTCTTCTTCCTTCAGTGCTTCGTAATCCTGTTGTCTGATGGTAAAAAGCAGTTCATAGTCTTCGCCTCCATTGAGAGCAAACGTGGTGGGATCAATATTAAATTCGTTGGCAATGGCACCGATCTGCATCTCGAGGGGCAATTTCTCTTCGTAAATGGCAGCACCTTTTTGTGATGCTTTGCAAATATGAAAGATCTCGGATGCCAGTCCATCGGAAATATCGATCATTGAGGTAGGGACAATGTTTTTCTGGTTCAGCAATTCCACAATATCTTTTCTTGCCTCAGGTTTGAGTTGTCTTTCCAGGGCGTATGAATAGGAACCGAGGTTGGGTTGTGTGTCAGGGTTGGCTTTAAAAACTTCCTTTTCTCTTTCCAGCACGAGCAATCCGGCATAAGCACCGCCAAGATTTCCGCTGACACAGATCAGGTCGTTGTCCTGCGCTCCTGAGCGATAGGTGATCTTGTTTCGGTCAACAGTTCCCATTGCAGTCACCGAAACCGACAATCCAGAAACACTCGCTGTGGTGTCGCCTCCTACAAGATCAACCTTGTATTTTTCGCAAGCCAGCATCATGCCTTCATATATTTCCTGAAGCGCCTCCACTGTATACCGGCTCGAAACGGCGATACCTACGATCACATGGGTAGGAGTGCCATTCATGGCATAAATATCCGATAGATTTACCACTATAGATTTATATCCCAAATGCTTTAGAGGAGTATACATGATATTAAAATGCACACCCTCCATAAGCAGGTCTTTGGTAAGCAGGGTGATCTGTTGACCATTGGCAATGGCAGCCGTATCGTCACCAATGCCTCTCAGGGTATTGTTGTTGTAATGTTTGATATTTTTTGTGAGTTGCTCTATCAGGTTAAATTCGCCCAGAGATGAAATGGGTGTCGTGCTCATAGGTTTATGGTTTTTTGCGTTTGGTTCTGATTGCTTGCAGGGGCAATAAAGTTTTTACAATTTTCCATGAAAAAAATCACCTCTGCAAAGTAAATTATTCTGCGAAGGTAAGGTTATTTGAAAATATTTTTGCTTACTTCAGGCAAATTTTGAGGGTCAGGTTTCTCCTGAAAAAACAGAAATATGACGGAATAAGAGATTTGTTTGTATAAGAATTCAGCAAAGCATCAAGGGAAGGTAGAAATAAGAATTTCATATTTTTTTAATGTATAAGGAAAAAACATGTTGCAGGTTAAAAATGTTTATTTAAATTTGCACTGTTCTAAACGGGGTACCATAGCTCAGTTGGTAGAGCAACGGACTGAAAATCCGTGTGTCCCTGGTTCGATTCCGGGTGGTACCACGTAAAACCCTGAATGACTGCAGGTTAAACTGCATGATTTCGGGGTTTTGTTTTATATGTCAGATAAATAAATACATCCCTCTTACTTGCTGGTTATTCTGATTGTCCATCCCATTGTTTGACAGATAGTGACATGGCAAAAAACGTCTTTGTTTCAGGCAAAGTCGCTAAGACGCAAAACGCTTTACAGATGCTTTTGAGGGTCAATGGTTATCGTCACGATCCGGAGCATCATCTGAATTATTTTCGTATTCCTCCACAATCTTCCGTGCTTTTTCATAGTTTGTACCAGAAACCACCACCTTTGCTTCACCCACACCACCAGGTGAAGCCCAGGGCAAATGTAAACTTCCCGAGGCTTCGTTCTGCAGAAAGGCTTCCACACCGGCATTTTGCAATAGATTGATCACCATCTGTGCCTGCCACACGGGTCCGTTATAAACCTCGGCAGAAGTAATTTTATCTTTATTTTCCATCTGTTTTTTATTTGATTAATGAATCTCTGAGTGTTATTTGGAACTTTTGTAAAAAATCTTACGGTTCTCATTGGCTTTCATTTAGTCCAAAGGTGAAGGCCAATTTTCAGACGGAGTGCGGGCAGAAACAAAATAATCCTCAAACCAGGCAATGGTTTCAGGGTGCATTCGGGCAACATTATTTTCCTCTCCCGGATCGTCGGGCAAATGATATAGCTCGATCTCATCATTTATATTGTTGCGCACGGCTTTCCAGTTTCCTTTGCGCGCTGCCTGCTGAAAACCAGCTTCATAAAACTCCCAGTATAAAGGTCTTTCATCCAGACCGGATTGTTCGCCGGTAAGGATAGCAGGCAATACATTGATGCCATCAATATTGTCAGGTATCTCTGCTTCTGCCAATGTAGCAAGGGTTGGTAAAACATCTGCAAAATACCATATGGCATCGCTTTTCATACCCGGTTCAATTTCACCAGGCCACCAGGCAATCATGGGCGTTTTTAATCCACCGTCGTACATAGAACGTTTTCTTCCTTTTAAATTGCCCGAACTATCGAACAAACCTTCGTAGCGATTGGCAGCGCCATTATCAGAACAAAAAAATACAAGGGTGTTTTCTTCTATGTCCATCTCTCTGAGCATTTGAAGAATAGTGCCCAAATCCCGGTCGAGGGTGGTGATCATGGAAGCATACACTTTTTCCTGTTCACTCCAATCTTTATCGGTAACATAGGGTTCCAATTCAGGTATCTGAAATTTGTCATGCGGAAATGTGTAAGGGATATACAAGAAAAAAGGATCTGATTCATTGCCTTTTTCCCGGATAAAGTCCAGGGCAAATTCAGTGATCATATAGTGAAGGTGATGTTCCTCATTCGCAAAATTTTGGGTTGTTCCGGTATTGCCTTCCAGCATGATTTTTTCCTGATTGTGCCATACAAATTCCGGGTAATGAGAATGTGCTCTTCGCTGATTGAGCAGTCCGAACCATTCGTCAAACCCTTTAAGGTTTGGAAGTCCGGAAGTGCCGGGTTCTCCCAATCCCCATTTGCCGGTCATCCCGGTATTGTACCCCGCACTTTGAAGCAATTCCGCCACTGTAACGTCTTCTTCGGTAAGGGGTACCCGGTATCCGCTGCCCCCAGCACTGCATTTGACACCACCCATTCCGGGTTTACCAAAATTACCGCGTACTGTTGTATGGCCGGTATGTTGTCCGGTAAGTAACACACTTCTGGAGGGGGCACATACCGTAGAACCGGTATAAACGTTGGTAAATATGATTCCTTCGGCTGCCATCTTGTCTATTTCGGGTGTTTGTATTACCTGTTGCCCATACGCCCCAATGTCTCCATAACCCATATCGTCCACCATTATGAAAATGATATTGGGTGCTTTTTCCTGATTGCCTGGCGATTGCGAGGATGAGCAGGAGGCAAGGATGAGTGCCGAAGTTCCCAAACCAAGCATGTTTTTAAAGGATAACCGGGAAAGATGATTTTGTAGCATTTTAATAATCTTTAATTGGAAGATAAATGTATTATGTTTCTTTTGATCGTTGATAAGGGAAATTAGATTTGTTATTGCGTTTATGCAAAAGGAGCACTTTTTTCTGACAACTATATTTTTCAAAGATAACCTTCAAAACAACACCGATAATAATATTTTTGAGAACATTTTGCTTTAACTGCGAGGTTTACAGGAGGAGTTTTGTGTTGTTTTTTTCTGATTACATAGAGATAACCAATACCCTTAACCTTTTGCACTACACTCAATATCACTTTGCAGGAAAATAGCATAAAAGCAATAAAGATTCTTTCAAAAAAAATTCAGTTTTCATTTCAATTTCTCTTTTTTCTGCAACTAACAGTATGAAAGAAAACACAAAATTGTAAAACTAAAAAAAGAGAATTATGAAAAAGCATTGGATTAATTATGCATTGTACGCATTGCTTATCAGCACATTATCGTTTGTAGGATGTACCGATGAAGGAGATGAAACCGGTGAACCGGAAAACGGTGAAATAGAAAACCTGGTTGCCAGCCTTTCAACGGGTAACGGAAGGTCTGTCAGACTTACATTCGACCATCTGGTTGATTCATTGGGCGAACCATTGGGAGATTATGACATTTATCATTCAGAAGAGGGTGCAGAATTCATAAAAGAAGGAAACACCAACAATAACTTTTACAACTCCAACAGAACCAAACATGGCAAATCTTACCGCTTTTATGTAAAGTCCGATCAGGATGATATGGAGTATTACAGCGATACCATTGAGATTGAAACCGCCCACCCAGCCATGCCATGGGTGAGCACCAGTGCCAGGGTTATTGGAGAAGGATCGGAAGCGTATATTGAATATGTAAAACTGAGTTGGTTTACCGGTGAGCCGGAAACTGTGGATGTGGTATCAAAGTTTGAATACTACCGCGATGGCGAGAAGATTGGTGAATACGAAGTTCCTTCCATCATCAATGGTAATGATTTTGAATTCAAAGATGAAAGCATTGACTTTAACTTTGAACAGGAATATGTTTACAAAGTTGTTTCCTTTACGCATGATGGAGAACAGATAGAGAGTCTTGAGGCAGCGATTTCCGTCAATGTACCCGATGTGATCGATCGTCCTGCTCCAAGTATTGAAGAGATTACCAGTGATGCAACTGAAAAAGTGATCTATCTCCATATCAAAGATGTATCAGAATCTGCTACCTATGCTAATATTTATGCCGAATTAGGTGATGGTGAATGGGCCTGGGAAGGTGGCGACAGAGCACTCAGCAATCTTGATCAGGATGAAGATGGAAATTATATGTTCCCCCTCAGCACAGAAGGTGCACCCGGTGGATTTAAATCTATTAAAGCAAAAGCAAAAGTAACCATTCAGGGTAAAGAAAGCGACTGGAGTGCATGGAGCGTTGCAACGGTGTTTGTAGGGTTTTAACAGCAAACAAAAAGATCAACCGGAATTGATCGAATTTCTGAGAATGATGGATAAAGCAAACAGGACCGCTCCCGGGGGGCGGTTCTGTTTTTTTTTAGGATGAGCAATTTTGTTTTTGATGAACTGAGATATAACAATACTATTGACACACGCGCGGATGATTATTGGTGCTGGAAGTGGATCGCCCTGATAGGGGCAAATCAATTCAACCCAGTGGCAACGCCCTGGGTAATTGCAACCGATGCCCTCCGGCGCCCTGAAAGGGCAACTTACAAACAAAAACGCAAACCGCTCAATATCAAAGAGAAACAAATTATAAACAGATG
>CAZPVB010000089.1:0-15078 GCA_964589855.1 uncultured Bacteroidales bacterium | reverse complement strand
CGCTGTAAAAACTTCAAAAATGCAAATTAAATTTAAAAGAGCCTAATGATGGGTGGTATATTTTTTTCCAGAGGGTTTATCCCGTTGAATAATCAGTTTGTTTTTGTGTTTGAAATTGGTATCAAACCATTCCACGGGATGAACCCCGTTGAATAATTAGTCTATTGTGCATAAGAATGGTATTAAACTATTTAATGGGGTGAAAGTCCCTTACAGGCAAGTTGGTGATGCCTGTAGGATGTCGCAAGGTGGTATGGGGTGACCCATGCACTGGAGATGGCAGCGCGTAAAGAAAATGAGCTCTATCCGACCAATTGAATACAAATCATTACCGTATAAAATTACCTGTTAATCGTTGCAAGAGTGGTATACAAGGCCCGTCCTTACGGTTTGCCCTGTTAAATGGTTTTGTTGACGGGTATTTGTAATGAAAAGGATGATTATTTAACAGGGTGAATGTGAGAGGTTCTCCCGTCAGTTAACCCTGATGGGGCGGCCTACTCGATTGTGCATTCGTATTTTATTTCTATTCGTTACTCTTTATTTTTATTGTACCTATCAAAGTCCTGATTTTGCCATCACTGTAGAATTCATATCCATATGTTTTTCTGGCGGCGAAATCTGAATATAAGGAAACCTTATTTCCATAGCTGTCATTCCATCCTATTATTATGGTATGTTCATTTAAATGGATAGTATTAATTTCTTCATTGGCATCAGCTTTTGACTCTCTTTCAATCCAATATAACTCTGTGTCAGAACCATATGTCAAGTCAATTATTACAAAGTCCTTAAAATCATATTCCAGTTCTACACCGTAAATTTCGTTGGTTGACATGTCTAATTGATTAGTAGTCATTTCGGTTTTAGGTATTGTAGCGGATTCTCCTTTTTCTTTCTGCTTTTCATTACAGCTTTGAAATCCCAGGGCTAAAATGCAAAAGACGAGCAATAAGATCAGTTGACTGGTAATTTTTTTTCATTATAATTCTTATTTAATAAGTGCCTACTCTGTGCGGTTTTCGGCTTTCCCGTATTAATATTAAACAATTTAGAACTGTTGTTTTGCATGACGCAAAACGCCCCCATCACCATTGCCGTCATCATTATTACACCACAACCCTTTTCGGGGTGTAACTCACTAATTGAAGGAAAACATTGCAAAATCTTATATTTTTCCTTTCTTCTGTTTGTTTGTCCCCTGAATTGGTGCTTGGGTGTTCGTTGTGATCCTTTTTTTAATTCGTATTTTTTAATTTATGCATTAAAAGTAAGTATTTATTTGGAAACCTAAACAATTTTAACACTTATGTGTCCGAATAATTCATTTGGTTTTATACCGGGCAAAATGATACCGGGTTGCCAGATGGGCAACCTGTTGAATGCAGGGGGTAATCCTGCCAGTCAGAAATTCATCAGGGATCATCAGGAATCACGACTTCGTGGGGTGTTTTGTGCCATCATCCGGTCAAAAGGGCTGGATACATTGGTAAGCACATCGTTTACAATGTGGGTATAGCGCTCAGTGGTTTTTATGCTCTTATTTCTGAGCAATTCCTGTAGGTAGCGAATATCCTTACCCTCAACGGGCAGGTGGGTGGCAAAGCTGTGCCGGTAAAGGGTCGGTTTCTCCTTTTCAAGATACTCTTTTAGCAATGGATGTAAATGGCCTGAAAATGGGTGTACCGGTCTTTATTTCCCTTTGCATCTTTTACCAGCACACCAGGTTTCGCTTTACAATACTATCGGGCAGGCGTAGTTTTGTCCTTCCTTGCGCCGCAAACCGGCTGTATAAATCAGAGAGATCAACGCTCTACCATTACTGGTAATCGCCATTCAGAAATCCTTACACGTTCCAAAGATGGCATCAACTGGTTTGCTGATTAGGAACCTCTTGCCTATCCGGGAGTTGTGAACTGGTCTGAGGGGTGCACAGTAGAAATGGGTCAGTTAGAAAGAGTATTCGGACTGGTTGAAGGTGGAAAAGTTACCCATCTCTTTTTCGCTACCATGGATGGTCCCGGCGGATTCAATAACTCTACCAGGTACCGGGAAATGGTGATTCCGCTGCAAGAGTAACCAATCATCACATTAAAGAGATTAAAAAATGATTCTGTTTAATCCTGTTGAAAAATACTCAATCAGCTCCTGGTTTACCCCGGGAAAATTTATTCTCCCGCCCTCATGGCATCTTCCCACTCATCCGTCCTGAAAGATGATGCGGGCAAAAGGCTGGTGTCGTATAGCGTACCGTGGATATGGTTACTCCAGGCATATCTTACGGCAACAGGCTCTTGTACCTTATCACTGATGACAAACACATTCCTACCATTCACAATTTTGGCAGTTGCCGGGTAGAAAACCTTATCAGCACCTGCAATTTCGAACCCGGTTAATTCATCAAAGGCATACAATCCTCTTTCTGCGTTTTTGAAATTTAATGTGATGCCACCATCTTCTACTTCCATTGATTCATAAACCGGAGATGTGTGATCAACATTCTCAAAGCCATAGGTTTGGCTCAGGGCATTAAACAAAAACCTATCGGCCACTTCTTTCTTTTTGGGTGGATGTATAGAATATTTGTCGCCAATATCCATGGTAATAACAATACCTGAATTGGGGATCAAATCCAGAGATTGGAGTTGTGCTTCGCGAATAAAGGCGGTGTTTCCAACAGTTTGAAAGGCAGCACTGTCTGCCCGGTAATAAAACGGGGCAATCTGTACATAGTAGAAGGGGAAATCGCCGATGTCCCACCGAGTTCTCCAGTCTTTTACCATAGCCGGGAAAAGTTCTGTATACAATTCCGGTTCTGAACGATTAGATTCGCCCTGATACCACAATGCTCCCTTTATTGTATAGGGAATCAGCGGGCTGATCATGGCATTGTACAGTGCGGTGGGAATATGATTTGTTCTGTTGGTAATATCCACGTCATCCAGGTTTATATCCTGGTAGTTGGTTATCATCTCTTTGCTAATCCAGGATTGTACCTTACTTCCTCCCCATGATGTATGGATCATGCCCACCGGGCAATCCAGTATTTCCTGCAACTGCTGTCCGTAAAAATAGGCTACAGCGCTAAAATTCAGTACATTGTCGGGTGATGCTTGTTGCCATCCCCTGTATTCTTCAATATCTTTCAGAGGTGCTTTTGATCCATTTCTCTCTGCTGTGAAAAGCCGCAGGTTGGGGTTATTTGATCTTGCTACTGCCATATTTGATTCGAAGGTTGGCTGGCCGTTAAATCCTCTCATGGGTTGCTCCATGTTCGATTGGCCTGAGCATAACCAAACTTCGCCAAACAAAATGTTTTCCAGGGTGATTTCTGATGAGCTGCTTTTTAATTTTACAGACTGAGGATTTTTACTATTGGTCGTCTCTACTTCTATTTTCCAGTCACCATTACTATCTGCTTCAACTTCCATTGCATCTGCCATCCATGATGTTTCAATTGTAATTTTCTCGCTGGCATCCGCCCATCCCCACAGAATGACGGTGGTGTTGCGTTGCAATACCATGTCAGATGATACGATGGCAGGGAGTTTAATTTCGGCCTTGGTTGACTGGATTAGAAATAAATTGATGGTGGCAAATAACAGAAACAGAATAAGTTTTTTCATTTTGAATAAATGGTTTTAAAGGTTAAAATTCAATTTTTGATCAATCATATAAGTCAACGCTGAAAAATGATATTGTTCGCAAATTACACGAATTGACGCTAATTTTAATAACTGATATTCAGACAATTAAAAACATGGAATTAACCCGAATTTCCCGAAAACCTGTTTTCGGAGTGGAATCATCATATTAATATGCTAAAGTATTAGAATAATGTTACATAAAGTGTAAACGGTGGGTCAAATAATAGAATATTCGTATCAATCCATGTACTCTTATCACTATTATCCTCTATCCTCTTAATATAGCCAGTATATTTCAAATAGTCCCCTTACAAATAGGCAGTTAGGTGTGGGTGATAAAACCTACCCCAAATTATTGGACATGCTACGGGTAAGTTGGTTCATCTATAAAAAATTTAGTTTATTCAACAGGCTGTTCCGGTGCCAGGAGGGTTTTACAATTATCCCTGAATCCATTCCGAAAAGTACAATACACTCCAACCCTCTGAAAGGAGGGATGGCAACTAACATACATTGAGCGAAACAGGGAACCCGGGTTTCATTTAATTCATATAAAAACTACTTTTCGGAATGGGTCTCATTGATAAGATTTTATCCATTGAATTTCCAGTTGGAATTCGCCCGTTTGGTTATCTGATATCAGGATTCCCAGTTGCCGGATATCTTTTGGTGATACGGGTCCGACATCCCGGAGTATTCGTCCTCTGAAAACAGGCACGCATTTATCGAAGGGCACAGAGATGGTTTGCCATTGATCTTTTTTGGTTTCAAACTGATATCGGTATGATACCCCATCAAACCGGTTGTCTGTTCGCAATCTGAATTGGTATTTTTTGCCGTCCCCTTTTACCCGGATCAGTATGCCTTTATATCCATCCATCTGAAACTGCATGGCTTTGGTTCTTGTGGAGGCAAATCCACCATTGTTTTCCAGTGTTACATTTCCCGAAAAAACAGCTGTGTTGCGATCACTCAGAGCGAACCTGCTTTGGGAAAGACCACCCATAACGCCATCATTCACGATCAACCAGTCGTTCATGTTTTGTAAAGTAGAAAAGTCGAATAACAGGGTCTCTCCGGAATTTTCAGTATTGGAATTCACATTACCATTGATAGTCATCAGAAAGAAAATTAATAAAAGGGTTTTTAAAAAGGTTTTTGTTGTTTGGTTCTTCATGGTGAAATATTTTAGGATCAGGTTGCGTGCTTTAAACGTCATAATTTGTCGTCTCACAGAAAATCAGACATGCTTTGATTTGTGCAGTCTTTTCAATATCATACAACCTCAAAATTCCTGTATTGTTTATGTCGATTCAGACATTCAAATAATAGATAAACAGAACCTTACAGATAATGGTTGCTGCGCTATTTTGTATCGGGTTTTTGATGTGTATTCAGAATATTTTACTTATCTTTCAGATTGAAAACTTATGGTATCTTCCATTGTCAAAAAAACTTTCATTTTCAATGATTATCAAAGCACAAATAATTTTTTTCATTCTATTTTCCCTTCTTTTCAATAGCCAGGCGCTGGATGAAGGCACCGATATACTTCACGATCATACCATCTCAACGCTCTCAGTAGGTGATGGGCTTTCGCAAAGTACTGTTTTTGCTTTATTTCAGGATTCTGAAGGTTTTATATGGATGGGTACCCGGGGTGGGGGACTCAACCGGTTCGATGGATACGACTTTGAAGTTTTCATGCACAGTTCTGCTGATTCTTCGAGCCTTTCACATAATGAAGTACTTTCTATCTTTGAAGATTCTGATCATTCTCTGTGGGTTGGCACAAGAAAAGGAGAACTGAACCGCTTTGACAGAAACACGAAAAAATTTATCAGATACCAAACTGGTCATTCAGAAAATGTGTCGGTGAAATGTATGTTTGAAGATGAAGATAAAAACTTATTTCTGGGAACGTACAAAGGTTTATTTTATAAAGCGAAGGGTACAGATTCGTTTCATTTGTTCAATCCGGATTTTGATATGGATATTCAGATCACATCCATTGTGGGATTGGATGCAAATACACTAATCTTAGGAACCCGCTCCGGTATTTACAAAGTTAATACACTTACACGTGAATTCAGCAAGTTGTTCAATATTGTTCCGGGTCCATTAATGGGAGAGGATTTTAATGTGCCTTTGATGGTTGACGCAAAAGACAATGTTTGGTTTGGTTCGCCCAATGGGTTGTATGTTTTTTCTGATTCCGGATTGGAAAAGGCAGTCAAAAATCCTTTTGGAATTGATTTGGTTGATGATGTTCACATAAGAACACTTCATCAGGATAAAAAGGGATACGTATGGGTAGGACTTGCCAACGGTTTGGTAAAGATAGATCCGGAGACTTTCAACTACCATTTATTCACCCCCCGATCCAATGATCCCAATTCATTATCACATCAATCCATTTTTTCTTTCATTGAAGATGATAATGGGAATTTCTGGGTGGGCACATGGGGTGGAGGAGTTACTTCCCTGGGGTCTATTCCTCCTAAATTCAGACATTATTTCCATATTCCTGAGCATAACAGTATATCAGACAATATTGTCAGTTCTTTTGCAGAAGCAGACAACGGCATTTGGATTGCCACAGAAGGAGGCGGACTGAACTTTTTTCGCCATTCAAACAAAAGGTTTACCACTTTTAGTGAAGAAACGGGTCTGAATCTTCCTGTTAAACATGTTAAAAAGATTTTTAAAGACAGTAGCGGGATGCTATGGATCGGAACCTGGGGCAATGGCGCTTTTCGATATGATCCGGAACGTAAAAAAATCAGGCGTTTTCTTGCAGATAAAAAGGTGTACGCCTTTTCTCAATATGATTCGGATCAAATATGGGTAGGTACAATTCATGGACTCTACAGAATAAATGCACAGGATGGTTCAGTAATACATTATCTGAAAGATGATAACAGCGCCGGTTTAAAGGATTTCTTTATTACATCTGTTTTTAATGATAGCAGGGGAAACTTTTGGGTGGGTACGCACGATGGTGGATTGCATCTTTATAACAAGTTTAAAGATGAGTTTATAAATTATAGTTTTGATCCGGACGATCCATACAGCCTTATTGACGATTACATTATCAGCATTACGGAAGATCACCAGGGAAATATATGGATTGGGACAAACAGTGGCATTTGCAAATTTGACGTTGAAAAAGAAACCTTTAAAGATTTGACAGGTGATATAAACCTCCCCAATAAAGTAATCAATGGTCTTGTTTTCGACCATCAATCCGATCTTTGGATTTCTACCAACAAAGGACTGACCCGTTACAACATCCAAACCGGCACCTCAATAAGCTATAATCAGGGAGATGGCCTCCAGAGCAATGAGTTTAACAGAGGTGCGTATTTTAAAAATAACTCAGATTATATTTTCTTTGGGGGCATAAACGGATTTAACTATTTTCATCCTGAAGAAATAAAGAAAAACCCCATTGCTCCTGAAGTAATATTAACCGGATTCAGACTTTTTGATAAACCTGTAGTGCCAGGAGATGAAACAAAAATATTGGAAAAAAGAATTTCTAAAACCCATGAAATTGTGCTGGATTATACCCAGTCTATCTTTTCCATTGACTTTGTGGCGTTGAATTATATTTCCACCGAAAAAAACAGGTACAAATACAGGCTCGATGGATATAACGAAGAGTGGGTTGATATTGGCAATCAGAGAAGTGTAAGTTTTATGAACCTGCGTGAAGGAAAATACACCTTCTCTGTTATTGCCTCCAACAATGACAATGTGTGGAATGAAGAAGAAGCATCAGTAAACATAACCATCCTGCCTCCACCCTGGAAAAGCAATTGGGCATATTTAGGGTATTTCATCCTCATTTCCTTGCTGGTAATCTTTTTTCACAGGCTCATAGCATGGCGGTTGAAGGAGAGAAACAGGGATGTTGCTGAAAAGATTGAAAAGGAACGCATTGAAGAACTCAACCAGATGAAACTTAAATTCTTTACCAATATTACCCACGAATTTAAAACTCCCCTGACCCTTATCACGGCACCACTCGATAATTTGATGAGTAAAGATATTTCCCCTGATAAAAAAGAATATTATTATAAACTCATCAAAGGCAACATTACCCGGTTAAAATCTTTGGGCAATCAATTGATCGATTTCAGAAAAGCCGAACAGGATGTTTTTAAACCCATAGTGAAGCAGGGAAGCTTAAAAGAGTTTGTTTTCAAGGTTTCCCGCAGCTTTACAGAACTGGCTGAACATAAAAAGATCAGTTTTCTGGTGGATTGTGTTGATCATAATGAAACCCGGCAATGGTTTGATCCTGAAATTCTGGAGAAAATTCTTTTCAACCTGCTTTCCAATGCTTTCAAATTTACACCGGAAGGGGGGGATGTGACACTGATGATGCGTCTTACCAAAAACCTGGCTACAATATCTGTGAAAGATAACGGTATTGGTATTCACAAAGATGAGATACCCCTGGTTTTCGACAGGTTTTTTGTTTCCAAATGTCCTGAAAAAAGTCATTATTCCGGTACAGGAATAGGTTTGTCTTTTGCCAAAAAGCTCACCGAAGTTCATCATGGTTCTATTGAGGTAAAGTCGGAAAAAGGAAAATACACTGTATTTTCTGTTACACTTCCCGTAAAACCAGAGTCTTATAACATTGATGAGTTAAATGCTTTACAAATACCTGACACTTTGGGAAATGGAAATGAAAATGGGAACGGGAATGGAAAAGAGAGTGGAAATGAACTTGTTTTCATAGAACCGGAAACCACTGAATTCCAAGAAAATGAACATGCAAACGGGAATGCATCTTTAATGCTGGTGGTTGAGGATAATAAAGAAATTGCTCAATACCTGGTTAATCAGTTTTCGGGTCATTTTAAGGTTTATAGTGCCAACAACGGACACGATGGTTATGAGATGGCCAGAGAACTGATACCTGATGTCATCATCTCAGATATTATGATGGATAAAATGACCGGTTTAGAACTTTGCAGAAAAGTGAAAGATGACATTATTACCACACACATTCCGGTTGTATTGCTTACTGTATTGGTATCGGATGATAATAAAATGGATGGGCTTGAAGTGGGCGCCGATGCTTATGTAGAGAAACCTTTTGAAATAAAGTATCTGCAAACAGTTGTAAATAACCTGCTCAAGCAGCGGGTGGCCATGAAAGAAAAGTATCTTCTGGAAAATATTCATGCTGCGGGAAGTATGACCAATAAAACAGAATCAAAATTTTTGAAAAAAGTGGAAGAAATTATGGAAAATCATTATTCCGACCCCGGTTTCTCCATTATAACTCTAAGTGAAAAACTAAATGTAAGCCGCAGCCAACTGTTTAGAAAATTTAAACTGGTAACAGGTAAATCTCCAAGTGATTTCATACGCATTGTGAGATTGAAAAAGGCAGCTGAGATGATTTTGCGCGATGATATCGGGGTGAATGAAGTTGCTTATGAATCTGGTTTTAACTCTCCCTCTCACTTTATATCTTGTTTTAAAAAATACTTTGGAAAAACACCTAAAGATTATGCTGCGAGTGTTAATCAGTAAAATCAGCGTGAATTGCTAATGCCTGCAACCCTCCTTACCGGGCACCCAGCCATGATCAGCAGAAATAACTGATACGTTATCAGTATGTTGAAGGTTGTTGGTTTCTATGTGTTTATAGTTTTCCACAATAAGTATTAAAACACTGATGACGCTGCTTTTACAGATAATCACTGACAGAAAAAATATGCGTAAATACGCTCAATCTGCGTTCAATTTATCTTAATCATCCGTGTGTGATTATCATTGTCATCGATCGGTTCATCGGGGCAATAAATTCCCTGAATGTTAGCTCAGCTGATATGGAATGTATCCCAAAAGAGATACCAATAAAGGTTTATCTCCTTCAAATCAGAACGATCAGGTAAACAAAAAAAAGGGCCGGAGTTAACCGGCCCCTCAAACTAACGAACCAAACAATATTATTTTTTCTTTGCTTTATCGTTCATGCCGAATTTGATAATCTCGCTTCCGGCCAGTAGGAAAGCTCCTGCACCGTATACTTCCGACATGTTTTTGTGAATGTCATCAGGAGCATAACCAATTTGCTGTGTCCACCCCAGTTTTCCGGAGGGTTTTACAATTCTGGTCAATCCATGCCATCCTCTTAATGCATAGGGCATATAGATGTCTTTATCGAGCAGTCCTTCATTCACTCCCCAGGCAATAGCGAAGGTATAAAAAGCGGAACCGCTGGATTCTCCATGCCCCTGCGGATCAAGCAGGCTGGTGTGCCAAAGCCCGTCGCCTCCCTGGAAATCAACGATACGAGCAGCCATATCTTTAAAAAGTTCTTCGTATTTTTGTCGTGTGGGGTAATCTTGCGGCAAATCCTGCAGTACCCTGGCCAATCCGCCCATTACCCAGCCATTGCCACGGCTCCAGAAAACCTTTTCTCCGTTTTTCTCTCTTCTGCCTGATCCATCAGATTTTATTTTAAAGCGATCATCGCGGTAATAGAGTTTTTCTGCCGGATCGTAAAGATGTTCTGTTGATTCCCACCACATTTTATCCATGAAATCAAGATATTTTTTATCGCCGGTAATTCGATAAAATCGGGTCAGGGTAGGAGGGGCCATGTATAAGGCGTCGCACCAATCCCATAACTCTTTGCCATCTAATGGCATATCCATGATGGTATCAAAGGTTGCGATGAACGGATCGATGTTGGCTTTGTTTTCGTTGTGAAGATAGATCTCGGCATATACCTGCCCTATCACATGATCATCAGCATGCAGGAGTCTTTTTCCTGGCATCCAATCTGATTCTTCGGCAAACTCTATCATGGTTTCCAGGTATTTCTGATCGCCGGTTGTTTTCCAGTGTGCCATAATACCGGTGTAGAAAGCAGCATTGGTCCAGTCGAAATGCTCGTACCAGGCCAGATTGCCACCCGGACGCATTTTGGGTTCCGGCAGGCTGTCGAGCTGCCAGTCGGCCACGCGGGTCATAATTTTCTTCACATCTTCTTCTGATGGTACTTTGAACAGTTCAGATGTCCCCAGTTTTGCCGGTTGCTTGTTGTTGTCGGGCTGTTGGCTGGAAAGGGAAAGCAGATCGGTTTCAAAACCATCGCTTTTTACTGAAATTACCGATTCGCCACCATTGAGTTTTACCAGGATAGAAGCTCGTCCGTTGGCCAGTTGCACCGAACGTGATCCTTTGGCAGTGCCCATATTATCAATAAGTTCCCCGTCGCCGGTAAGTCCGAAGTTTACGATGTTTGCTGTATTAAGGCAGATAACGGAATTTTCGTCTAACATCAGAACGCGAACTTCAGCGGTATCACCGCTCTGGGAAGCCAGTTCAAGCTTAAGTTTTGCCGGTTCGTCCCAGGGTTCCGTCTGGTAATTTACGTTGATCTGATCTTCCACCACTGCGCCATCTTTTTTGGCTACTACCCTCAGGTGGTTCTCACCTTCGTTGTAGCGCACCATCCAGCGCAGTCCGGCGGCCGGAAAGTCCTGACTATTGCGTTGTTTTATTCCCTGTGATTTGCCATTGACAAAGAGTTCTGCTTCATCGCAATTAGAGAATACTTTTACCAGTTTATCTTCCTTATTTTTCCCCCAACGTGTTGTCCAGGCATGGCCATAAATGTGTACCATGGGCTCTTCTGTCCAGTACGACTGAAAAACGTAGAAGCTTTCTTTGGGGGTCAGGTCGCGTTGCACTACCCCTTTTTGGTTTACATATGGCACTGGGTTTTCGGGTCGCAGGGGTGTGGAAAAATCTTTGAATGGCCATTGAGCCGCTCCGATAAGATCGGGCATTGTTTCCATCTCTTTCAGGTGCCAATCGAAAAGATTCACCATGTACGATTCAGACCAGTCGCCATCTTTTGATGCTCTGGGCAGTCCGCCGGTCATCTGGTAGTCTCCGTGGCGTTCATCTACATCACCAGGTGTTATATGTCCGAGGTCTTTTTCGGGATTTTCGCTGAAACGGCCCGGATGGCTGTCGCCCCCCCATTCCATATGGAAAAAATGATCTACGCTTTGAATCCAATCGAGAGCTGCTGGTTTGTAATCCTGGTAAATACCTCTGTACCATCCCGCCCAAATAGAGGGAGAGTAAACATCAATCACATCGCTGAGGAAGTCTGCGCGGCGAATACCCGTTTTTCTGCTGCTGTCGAGCTCATGAGAGAGGTCGTGCAGTTCTTTCATAAAAGCACGTATTTCATGTTCATCAAAAACATCAAAATCACCGGGCCAATCATTTTCATTGCCCAGTCCCCAGATGATTACAGAAGGATGATTGTAATGTTGCTCAATCATGTTGGTGAGCATCCTGCGTGCTTGCTCACGGAATATTTCACCGCCAAGACCACCCCTGCACCAGGGTATCTCTTCCCAAACCAAAATACCGAGTTCATCACATAAATCCAAGATGATTCCTGATTGCTGGTAGTGGCCAAGGCGAATGAAATTTACACCCATCTGCTTCATCATCTCCATCTCTTGCCGCATAAGATCCTCCGTCATGGCAGGTCCTACGCCGGCATGATCTTCGTGTCGATGGGTTCCTTTAATGAACAAACGCTCTCCGTTCAAATAAAAAGGTCCGTTGGTCATAAACTCAAAATCCCGGATGCCAAAGCTTTCAGTCTGTTCGTGGTGAATATCTTCCATGGCAATACTCACTTTACATTTGTACAATACGGGGTTTGATGTTGACCAAAGTTGGGGGTCATTGATTGTAATATCACCGATCTCTGCAAAACCATTCCAGGCCATCTGGTTGGTTTTGCCTGAGGCAACTGTTCTACCCTGAGGATCGGTTATTTCATACGTTACATCCACTGGCAACACATGGTTGTTGGGGTTGTAAATGCGTGCTTTAATCTTCACTCCTGCTTCATTGTAAGGTTCTGATGTTTCAGGGCTTATGTGTGTCATCTCAAGAGAAACCTCCGGAACATACTGCAGGTTGAGGTATCTGTAAATTCCACCATACAGGTTGAAATCGCTCAGATCGGAAGGGATCATTTCAAGGTCGCGCGAATTATCGGTTCTGACAACAATTGGTATCTTGCCGTCATACATATCTGAAAATTCCGAATTGCGGAAATCTTTCACTGCCTCAGTAATGTCAAATCTGAATTCATCATATCCTCCAACGTGCTGCCCGATGTGCGTTTGAAATACGTAAAGATCTGTCTTTTGTCCGGCACCTTCAAAATGGAGAATAGTACGGCCGTTGGAATAGGGATTTTGCAGGTCGAGCCAAATGCGGTACCAACCCGGACCCTGATAATAAGACACATCAGGATCAACAGCATCCTGGGCATTGTAGCTGTGTGGCAGGGTTACTTCTTCCCATACCGGCAGATTGGAACTGTTTTCTATGCGAAGTGCCTCCCATATACCACCCAAATCGCCTTTCACAAATTCCCAGCCCTCATTGATCCTTTCAGAATGACCCGGACCTTCCTGAGTATTTGTAAAACCATTCAAAACTATGAATAAGAAGATGAACAGAGACAAAGGGTTTCTTGATTGTGATAATTTTTTCATGTAGATAGGTTTATGTTTTTTAATTTTTATTGATTTACAGTAAAGATGCTATGGATTAATGCATACGTTTGCTGACATTTTCTACAGACTATTGCATTTGATAAACCTGTAACTCTTTGCCTGAATTGATCATCGCCACAAACTGATGGTAAAATTATCAGAAAAAGTAAATTTTCTATTTTATTAGAGTCCCAATTAATTAGACTATTCAATCATTTTATGTAAAAAACGTTGATTAAAATGTCATTTTTGTTGCATTTAAGCAAATGTCATGTTTCTCTTGTTTCTCATAAGTGGAGCTGATGACGAAAAACAGGTATGAACTGAAAACTACTTTTAATTGTATTCCTTTCTGTTGGAAGTAATATCCAGATTTGTTTCTACTGAATTTGAATCACTGCGCACGATAATACTCCATGTGCCAAAGGTTTTATTTAGTTCAATATTTTGGCATATTATCTTTTTGCGGAATAGCATGCTCATGTCGTTTATTTCTGAGTTTGCATCTGTATAAAAGTATCATAGTTAGAATAATGCTCATACATTCTGTTGGTCATCCAGAAAAGTCTGGGCAATCGTTCTTCACTTTTGCTATCCGAAACGTAAGGCCTTACGTTATCCAATGATGAATTTTGGGTGATTGGGGTTTCTTCCCATTTGTTTTCAATGAATTCTCCTCTGAATATTTCGTAGCGATCGTTCACAGGACGTGAATAATAAACAACACCTTCATGGTTAGGATCCAGAACTATTCCGCCTGAATAATGCGGTTCCCTGTTGCGCTCCTCTTTTAGTCTTTCCTCTCTGGGGAAATCCTGTCCGCCGGAAGCCACCATCGTATGTTCCCAGGAGGTGCCATTCCATGAGGCATAATAATAATGGTGTTGAGTCTCTTCTTTTAACCGGGTGTATGCAATGCGTGGTTTGCCATCTTCATCTAAAGCAAGATCCCATATCCAGGATCGAACTTTCGTTTCGACCCCATCGTAGGCTTTATCAATGACGTTTTGGTTAATCGGTAAATCTTTTATAGTGGCAATTTTACGGCCGTCCACCTGGTAATAACTTCCCTCTTCATAATAAAAAACGTAAATGCTGTTTAACGGCTCGTCGCGTGGGTGCCCATCTGTTATTGCAAACCAAATCTTGCTTTTACCATCACTTTTCACTTTAGTGTAAGGCCGGTTTTGTGATGAAACACCAATATGCGAAACAAGCTTTTGTGGGTCGCTCCAGTTTTTCCCATAATCATTGGAATAGATATATACCGGTTTCCATTCATAACCACCTCTTAGAAATACGTAAATACGGTTGTTTTCACCTTCCAGGAGTACCGGATTTGTATAACACAAACGTGGTCCCATATCAATGTATGATACTTCTTCCCAGTTGGAAATATCTTCAGGTTCAAGGGTGGTGGAATAGTAAAAACCTCCATTGTGCCGGGTGAAAAAGGCCATCAATCTGCCATCCGGGAGAAATAACAAAGATGGATTTACGTGGTCATCAATTTGTAGTTCGGGATAGATCACTTTTTTGCCGATATCGCCTGTTTTATGGTCATAGTACGAGATGGTAATATCGCCGGTTGACGTAACAAAGCCCAGATAGGTTCTGTTATGTTTGCCATCATAAGCTACAGCACGGGGGTCTGAAAACCAGCACCATGCACCATCCTCAGCAAAAACTTCATTCGAAGTATGACCGGGTTGTGTGTTTTGTGTGTAAACATTACCCAAAAACGGAAACATGGTAATGCAAATAATAAGCAGTTTTTTCATAATCATAGATTTAACTTTTTAATTTAATTAGTGTCAGCAAGAAAACACTTATTTTTTGTGTCTTTGATAAGAAATCGT
>CAZPVB010000088.1:0-15137 GCA_964589855.1 uncultured Bacteroidales bacterium | reverse complement strand
CAGGAAAAACCTATCGTTTGCCTACCGAGGCAGAATGGGAATATGCAGCAAGGGGCGGCAATAAGTCTCAAAACTATTTGTTCTCCGGAGGCATACAATCTGATGAGGTATCCTGGAACATCCGGAATTCTGGTCATAATATTCAACCGGTAGGATTGAAAAAGCCCAATGAACTGGGTATTTATGATATGAGTGGCAATATATGGGAAACATGTCAGGATTTTTATGCTCCTTATTCCAAATCGGCCAGCAGAAATCCCGTCGGTCCGGATTCAGGTTTTTACCGTGTTGGACGAGGTGGTTCATCTATTAACGATGAAAAGACTTGCACCGTCTACTCCCGTGCCCGGGTAAATCCCGAAAACCAAAGTCCTTACAGCGGTTTTCGTCTGGTGCTTGATTTGGGAAAATAGTTTTTGAAAAAAACATTTTGAAACACGGAACAGTTGCGCCTGGCACGTCATGAAAACAAAAAAAAATCAACCACTTGTTAGATTATATAAGTGGTTGATTTTCTGGTGACTCCGCCAGGATTCAAACCTGGAACCTCCTGATCCGTAGTCAGGTGCTCTATTCAGTTAAGCTACGGAGCCTTGTTTTAATTTTGAGTGTGCAAAGATAGTGGTTTTTTTGTTGTCTGCAATATTTTTCACCATTTTATTATCTCCCTTTTTCCTGCTCCATGTAAAACAACAATTCACCCATTTTTTTATCCATTCGTCGTTCATATTTTTCCTCAAATTCCTTGATCATCAAAGGACATTCTTTCGAAAGCCTTTCATGCTCTTTGCTCATGAAAAGTATAAAATCGTTTTCATTTTCAAAAAAATCATGCATTTCTGCCACCTTTTCCTTGTTGCCTGCCAGCGCCTTGTCAATGCAGGAAAGGATCATTTCTGCCAGTTCTTCCGAGGCCATCAAAAATTCTTCACAACTCTCAAAAGGCGTCCCCTTGTACCGCTCTGTCAGGGCGTCGAAACCTTGCTTTTTCTCTTCGGGCTGACATGCGTTTATCAGCGGAACCAAAAACAAAAACAAGATGATTTTCTTTATTTTATAGCATATGCCCATTTTTTCACGTATGATGAATAGAATAAATGATTACTTGATAATAAAATGCCCCTCAGGTTTTGCTTTTAAAAAAGCATGTTGCCTGCAATGAACATTATCCTGCAACATTTTTTTTCGCTTATCAGTTGATGTTTTTTTATTTGTTGATGATTTGAATTCCTTTAGGTCTGAGATATGCAGAAACCAATCGATAAAGATTCCTGACAGATAAAAACACTAAATTGTTATTTGAAATAACAAAATTATAATTTATTAGGTAAAAAAACAACAAAATAACACAAAATATTTTGAATGAATAGAACCTCTGTTTCGGCGATAGTTTTCTTTTATTGGGCAATTGTTGTTGTGAAAACAGAAAGGTTTTCCCCATCATGTTGATAAATCCTACATCGCTGATGCCATTTTTTTGACTTAAAAAAGTAATTTTGTTTTGGAAGGATATACGAATGGATTATTTTCTATGGTGTTGATGCACAGTTTTATTTGTGTTTTGGTGGTGTTAGAATTGCAGAGATAATAGCGGTTTTCAGATCATCCGGGTTTCATCAATAAGGATTATTACCTGATGATCAAAGGATGAATTAAAACAGTTTACTAACTCAATATACATTTTTATCCAGGGTTTTAACGCATTACCTGGAAAAAAAACATGAAATTATAATCTATTTGTAAAACTTTGCACCTTCTTTTTATTTTTTTATGTATCATCATTGGATAAAGGGTTTTCAGATAGAAAACATACCAACGAATCCGCAGGAATTAAAAAAAAATTTGCTGACAAATTTTAAAAAAACAATTCAAATGGATTGAAAAGATCCTTTTCTGCCAGAAATAGCAAGAACAGATAGAAAACCAATAGTAAATCAATGAATAAAGCCAGACAGACAAACAAAGGAAATTTAATATTAATCGGTGGGTCTGAGGACCGGTTGCATCGCAAAGAGGTATTGAGAAACCTGGTGGAAACACATCAGGCGCAAAATATCATTGTTATTCCCTCTGCCACCTTGTATCCTTTCGAAAGCGGTGATGACTACTGCCAGGCATTTCAATCCCTGGGGGTAAAGAACGTGAATATATTCGATATCCGCAATAATCATCAGGCTAACAACAGTTATCCTTCTGACGTTCTGGAGCAGGCAGACCTGGTTTTCTTTACAGGAGGCGATCCGCTTCGTCTCACCAGTATACTTCATCAGTCGCTGCTGTTCAATCATATCCGCTACCGGTATCTTTACGAGCAACTTCCTCTGGCTGGCTCTTCGGCAGGCGCCCTTGTTTTTGCTGATTTGATGGTGTGCTCCACAGGAAGAGAAATTGCTGGTGGCTTTGAGTCTGTAACCACAGAAAATGCTCAACCCTGCAAAGGTTTTGGTTTTATTGCTGACTTTGCCATCGACACCCATTTTTCCTCTCTGGAAAAGATGCATAATCTTTTGGAGTTTTGTTGCCGCAACAAGATCACGCGTGCAGTAGGCATCGAGCATGATACATCTATGACTATCCACTCCGATAATACTTTTTCTGTTGCAGGCAGCGGATCTGTCTCTCTTTTCTCCGGAAGTCCCTTCCTTTTTTCGCATAAAGTGGGCGGCCATCCGGCCGGGAATCTTTCCATGGATGGTATTCGCATGAGCATTCTCCGTTCCGGAGATTCCTTTGATATGGGAAAATGGTCTGTCAAAAATGACATAAGAGTAGATGACATGGCCAATAGATTCTGAATTTCTCCTCCGGGGGTTTTTACCCTGCTTGCTTTATTATGCCCATCTTTTTTGTAGTTTTTGTATCGTGTTAAGCGCTTTGTCTCTCTTGTTTATCCAGAGATTTAAAGTTCTGCATTTTGCGTTTTGCGTTTGACCATGCCTGAATAGTGTATGCAAGAAAACACCTTTTTTCCTTTTTTACAGAAAGATTATGTACCTGGTGTTTATAATTGATAGATATTTCCCTGCCAAATGTTTAAAAAATAGTGTCATTCCTGCAATAGTCGCGGGAATTTAGTAATTTTACGTGTATTCAATCTTTTAACATCAAAACACCTATGATCCTTTTTAAAAACTGTGAAGTATATGCACCCCATTATATGGGAAAAAAAGATATTCTAACCGCCGGAACCAGAATCCTGGGCATTGCCGGCAAGATCACCGAACCTGATGGTATGGAGGTGAAAACCATTGACTGTAATGGATTGCGGATGATTCCCGGGTTGATCGACTCTCATGTGCACATTGCTGGTGCAGGTGGCGAAGGTGGGCCAGCCAGCCGCACCCCCGAACTCCAACTCAGTCATATGCTGGAGGCCGGGGTTACCACAGTGGTGGGATGTTTGGGCACCGACGGCATGACACGCAGCCTGCAGGCGGTACTCATGAAAGTAAAGGCGCTGCGCCAGGAGGGAGTTAGCGCCTGGATGTTTACTGGTTCCTACCAGGTACCCACACCTTCCATGTTTGATGATGTGGGACAGGATATTGCCCTCATAGATGAGGTAATAGGGGTTGGAGAAATCGCCTTGTCTGACCACAGAAGCTCTAATCCGACTACAGCCGAACTGTCGAAACTGGCGGCACATGCCAGGGTAGGAGGTATGCTGGGCGGTAAATGCGGTATTGTAAACATTCACCTGGGTGATGGAAAAAGCCCATTCAAACCACTCTATCAGGTGGTTGCCAATACCGAGATCAAATTCAAACAATTTCTGCCAACCCACATTAACAGAAATGATTACATTTTTGAAGATGCCAAAATTTACGGAAAAAAAGGATATGTGGATATCACAGCCAGTTCTTATCCCTATTTTCCCGAATATGAAATAAAACCTTCCATAGCCATCGCCACCCTTTTGTCTGAAGGAGTGCCCATAGAGCATATCACCATGACCAGCGATGCCTGTGGTTCACTGCCTGATTTCGATGAAAAAGGCAACCTGGTGAAATTGGAAATGGGATACCCCCGATCTGTTTTTACCGAGATGGTGGATGCTGTAGTTGCTGAAAAATTACCGTTGGAGATAGCGCTCAAACCCGTAACCAGCAATATCGCTGATATTCTTTGGTTAAAACAAAAGGGCAGAATTGATGTCAACAAAGATGCCGACCTGGTTGTTATAAACGATAAATACGAGATTATGCATATGATGGCCATGGGGCAACTCATGACTGAAGATGGTACCATGCTCAAAAAAGGCAGTTACGAATAATTGTAAACGAATTCATCCAAAGTGTCAGAAAAATTTTCTACAACCATATTGGGATGTTCTGCAGCAACCCCAACTTCTCTGAGGCATACAACCGCTCAGTTTTTACGCTACAGAAGTAAAAACTTTCTGATTGATTGTGCCGAAGGATCACAAATGCAAATGCGAAGAGGCAAAATGCCAGTGATGAAGATCGACCATATTTTCATTTCGCACCTGCATGGCGATCACTATCTTGGTTTGATGGGATTGCTGTTTTCTTATCATCTGATGGGGCGCGATAAAAGACTTTTTATCACCTCACCCCCCGGATTGAAAGAAATCATCGACCTGCAATTTCAGACTTCAGGGCATCAACCATCGTATCCGATCACTTACCAGACCATTGAAAAGGGTGAGCAAAGGGTTTATGAAGACCGTTTTCTTACGGTTGATACCATTGAGATGGTGCATCGTCTGCCTTGCTACGGATTCCTGTTTCGTGAAAAAAAAGGGCAGCGAAACATCAAAAAAGAAGCGGTCTACAAGTATCAGATTCCTGTGGATAAGATGGATGAGATCAAAAAAGGAAGCGATTTTGTAGATGCTGCCGGTACCATTATCCCTAATCATAAAATTACACTCGATCCTCCCAGCCCGCGCACTTATGCTTTTTGCAGCGATACAGGATATACCGAATCTTATCTGGAGCAGATCAGGGGAGTAGACCTGCTATACCACGAAGCAACTTTTTTGCAGGATAAAACCGACAAGGCACGGGAAAAGATGCATTGCACCACCATAGATGCCGCTACCATTGCCCGTAAGGCAGAAGTGAAACAACTGGTTTTAGGACACTATTCTGCCCGCTACAAAGACCTCACCGAATTTGGATACGAAGCAAAATCTGTCTTTCCCAATACACTTATCGGAGCAGAGTTTCTGGAGGTGGAAGTTCGACCAGAAGATTAAAAAAACAATCCAAGCATTTCCCACTTGTCGGAAAGGGTGCGAAATCCACCAAAGTTATATTTTTCCAAAATCTGGCTTATCGGATCAGGGTGATGGGGAATACCTGTGAGTTCACGCAACAACAGGTCATCACCCAACAAAGGCAACTGATTGCGAACAAGAGAGATTTTGACAATGGTTGCTTTTTCTGCAGAGAGAGATACTTTGTAATGGTTGCCATTTATCTCTGCTTCATGATGAAAGGTGTAGCGCGGAGAATACCCGTAGTTCCATTCCCACTGTGTGTATTTGCTGGCCTTGAGATGTTCAATATACTCCAGGTCCGCACTTTTCAAAGGATAGATCTCTATACCGGGAAAGTATGAAATACAGTAACGTTTGAATTTTTCTATGAAAACATTGCGTGTGAAAGGTTGTACCATACAATCGCTGATGTTCGATACGATGCTGCGTACTGATTTGATGGCCTTGCTGTTAAATAATTCCTCCCTTGCTTTGATAGCCTGGTTGAGTTGTGCAAGGTCGGCATCATACAACAATGTGCCGTGGTGCAGCACTCTGTTTTTAAATACATGCTCGGCATTGCCTGATATTTTTTTCCCATTGATTCTCAAATCGTTTTTTCCCTGAAACCGGGCATCCAAACCCAATGATTTAAGAAACAGCAGCACGGGTTCGGTCTGCTTCCTGAAATCAACCATCATCTTGTTTTTCTCGCCCTGTTGTATGAAAGTGAAATTGATATTACCCGGGTCGTGAAAAACGGTTCCTCCGCCCGACAGGCGGCGTACTACAGGAATGTTGTTTTTGATCACATAAGGCAGGTTGATCTCGGCAAGTGTATTCTGGTGTTTCCCTGTAATCACTGAGGGTTGACTTCTCCAGATCATTACAATGTCTTCCGAAAAATTCCGTAAAAGGTATTCCTCTGTGGCAATATTGAAATAGGGATCGTTAGAAGGATTCTCAATAAACAACGTTCTCATCATCTCATTACAATAAAAGTCTGTCCTTTAGAGAGCACTGATTCTTTCTTCTATCCTGGATTGAATGTAGGGGTCGGTTACCTGTTGCAGGAGTTTCTCCAGTAATTGCTTGTCAGATAGGTGTGAGATGGCTACCTTGCGCACTTCAAAATCATTGTCGTTGAGTATGATACCAGCAAGGGTCTGGGGTTGGTTGATCTTTTCCACGGCCTTTTTCCTTACATAGTAGTCGGGATCTTCGTGGGCCAGCTTTTTGAGTACATCCTGGTCCGTCACACGGTCGGCAGCAAGGGCCCGAACATAATAGTCAGGATCACTCAGGGCTATCTCAATCAGGTTTTCCTGGTTAAAGATCTTCTTGAGGGCGTCCGATCGTACATGGAAATCTTCGTGCTCACGCGAGATAATTTTCAGGATATCCTCATCGGTAATGTTCTCTACCACACTTTTGATGATGTCAGTATCAGTGATTTTTTTTAAAAGATCGTATAATATCTGGTTATCCTTGATCTTAAAAAGGGCATCCTTGCACAAGTAATAATCTTCCTGACTTTTCACCACAATGTGCGCCAGGGTTTTTTCATCTTTTATATTTTTCACGGCGGCAAGTCGCACATAGTAATCATGATCGCTCAATGCTATCTGCATAAGTGTTTCGTGGTCGGTGATCTTTTCCGTTGCGGTTTGCCTTACGAAATAATCCGGGTCGTTGGCAGCCACTTTCCGCAAAACATCCTGATCTTCAATGTCTTTTAATGCTTCCAGACGGTCATAACAGTCTGTAGCATTAAAAACTTTAAAAATGATGCTTTCCTGGTTTTTTGAGGTGGGGTCAGTTTCCGGGTTTTCCATAAGTCTGTTGTGTTATTTTAGATAAATAAATCCTGCTAAGATGCTGGTTGTATATGGGAAACTACCATTTTGCTTAACAGGGACAAGAAGAAACCGGATCATGATGAACTTTCCCCGGGTTTGTCCTGATATTCAAAACTACAACATTTTAAACAGAATAGTTACTGTTTTGATAAAATATATACCATTAAAAATAGCTAAACCCACAGGGAAAAGTTACAGAGAGGGGATCAAAAGGGGTAGATATCTGAAATATCGCTGACTCCTTAAAGCATGAAAAGTGTTTTTCAGGCCAAAAGGAGACAGGGAATGGGATATCTTATTTTTTGTGATCGGCAAGGAACTTGGCCAGGCCAATATCAGTGAGGGGGTGTTTAAGTAGTCCGAGAATGGGTTCCAGCGGGCATGTAACCACATCTGCACCTGCTTCGGCACATTGCACGATATGTTGGCTATTCCTGATGCTGGCTGCTAGTATTTGTGTTTCAAAACCTTGTATGCTGTAAATATTAGCAATCTGCTCTATGAGGCGTACCCCTTCGTTGCTGATGTCGTCGAGACGTCCGATAAAGGGTGACAGGTAGGTAGCACCTGCTTTGGCAGCCAGTATTGCCTGACCGGGCGAAAAGATCAGCGTACAGTTGGTTCGGATGCCTTTATCTGTGAAATAGCGGATCGCTTTTACACCATCTTTTATCATTGGTACTTTCACCACGATCTGCGGATGAAGTTGCGCCAGCGCTTCACCTTCTTTTACAATGCCCTCAAGGTCGGTTGATATTACCTCTGCGCTGATGTCGCCTCCTTCTACCAGGTTGCAGATATCAACATAATGCTTGTAAATATTGTCCTGTCCCTTGATACCTTCTTTGGCCATAAGCGAAGGATTGGTGGTTACTCCATCAAGGATGCCGAAGTCATTGGCTTCTTTGATATCATCAAGATTGGCAGTGTCGATAAAAAATTTCATACATGTGAGATGTTTAGGATTTATAAATAATTAATTATGGAATGTCATATATTGATTCCTTTGTCTTTTCGATCGTAAATACGGCAGTGTCTGAGATTACCGGATATGTGAAGGGTGAATGTGTTAAGAAGAGTGTGTTTTGAGAATGGTGGCAGAATGTAAGAATGAATCGGATTGTTGAGACCGGGAATTGTTTTCTCATTTTTGTTGATGATAAATTGATGGATTTTACCTTATCTTTACATCCTGTACAACTAAAAAGCGAGCCTGATATCGCACCGCTACGACCGCCTACCCTTGCTACCTTCCGGTCCTGGGGGAGTTCAGCAGGAGCTGGTCGTACCAGACTCGCGGGTGCAAAATTAGTAATTTTTTCAGAGATTACAAGCATTTGAATTGTTCTTTTGCAGGTTTTTTCAAAACAAATCTCTTACGCATATTTAATATCCCTCCTGACGTCTAAATACCAACATTATCTTATTAATGGGCGTAATTTACAGGTATATCCTGGCAACTGATTTTAATTTGCCGCAAAACAGGGTATGAGAAACTGTTTTGTTTTTTTTTGATCATAATTGTTCAGGTCAGCAATAGATGTTTTCTTGCCGTTACTGTATAGCATTTTTTCTATCTTTACAATCTGCTTTAACCAAAAACAAAACCTTACATTATGAATGCATTTCGTTCCGAAAGATCGCGCAGAGAATTCATGAGAATGTCTCTGTTGGGTGCCACGGGTGCTTTGTTGTCTTCTCAGATACAAGCATTTCCCTCTTTTTTGACAGGAAAACAAAAGAAAATGGGCATTGCCCTGGTTGGTCTGGGATGGTACAGTACCGATATCCTGGCGCCTGCACTTCAGGAAACCGAAACGGCTTACCTGGCAGGCATCGTTACAGGCACTCCTGCCAAAGAAAAAATATGGGCAGAAAAGTATAATATTCCGCAGGGCAATATTTATAATTATGAGAATTTTGATCAGATAGCTACGAATCCTGATATTGATATTATTTATGTGGTGCTTCCCAATTCAATGCATAAAGAGTTTACTATACGTGCGGCCAAGGCCAAAAAACATGTTATTTGCGAAAAACCCATGGCTTTGAATGCGGATGAATGCCGTGAAATGATATCAGCCTGCCGTGAAAATGGTGTGGGATTATCGGTGGGTTACCGAATGCAGTATGAGCCTAATACGCAAGAGATTATGCGACTGGGACAGGAAAAGGTATTCGGACAGGTTCTTCATATTTCTTGTGGAGCAGGTTATCGAAATACCCATTTCAATCATTGGAAATGGGAGAAAGAAATGGGGGGTGGCGCTATGATGGATATGGGGGTTTATCCTTTGCAGGCAGCACGTTATTTAACCGGCTCTGAACCTGCCCGCGTATCAGCACAAACATTTGTTACACGACCTGGAAAGTTTGAAGGGGTAGATGAAGCAACAACCTTTCAACTGGAGTTTCCTGACGGAACAATAGCCAATCTCGACACCGGATTTCATGCTGGTTTTAATTACCTGCATGCTTTTGCTGAGCAAGGATGGTTTGAACTCAAACCTTTTTCGGCTTTTAGTGGCATAAAAGGTCAAACCAGCAAAGGAAAACTTGAGTATCCACAAATCAATCAGCAGGCCAAACAGATGGATGAGGATGCCATTGCTTTCTCAAGGGGGCTGGAACCGAGGGTGCCAGGAGAAGAGGGTTTGAGAGATATGTTGGTGGTAGACGCTGTTTATAAGTCTGTGAAAACCCAGGAAAAGATTGATATTCCCAAAGAATAATCATAAAAGAATATGTGTGTTATTTCAAATTTTGTAAACCATAACTCATGAGCTTTAGACAAATTGCACTTGGTTTGATCCCTATGGCTATCACTTCCTGCAATCATACAGGAAATAAACAAGAATCCGGTAATGGCGGGTATAAAAATGTGGTGGTTGTGATCAGTGATGATCATGCCCCTCATACCATGGGTACTTATGGCAACGATCATATCCGTACACCCCATATCGACAGGTTGGCTCAAAACGGTATTCAGTTTAACAATGCTTACTGTAATGCTCCCATTTGTTCTGCTTCCCGGCAATCTGTTTTAACGGGAAAGTATCCGCAGGCAACCGGGGTAACACTTCTGTTTACACCTTTTAATCCGCAAAATAACACTACCATTGCTAATCATTTGCAGGATGAAGGATTTAAAACGGCCTTGTTTGGCAAAACACATTTCAATGATTGGCTATGGTACCCCGTTTGGGATGAATGGCCAAAATATGGGTTTGACACCTTGATACTGAGTGGAGATTATAGCAGATGGCGCGATGAGGTGGAAGGAGATGCTATTCCTGATCAGGGAAGATATTATTCGAGAGCCAATGCTGTTGAAAATCCTGCCGGCTTCTGGAATGCAGATTACCTGCCACATCAGGTATATGACGACTACTCGAAGGGTACATTCTTCGCCGATCGGGCCATTGAATTTATCAGGCAAAACAAAGATGACCGGTTCCTTGTTTGGCTGGCATTTAACGAACCTCATGCTCCTTTCCATTTTCCCGCAGAATTCAGAGATCGTTATGATCCCGAGCAGTTGGAACTTCCTGCGGGAAGTGCAGAGGATGACCGTTGGATTCCCGAAATATTTGCTGATTTCTCTGATGAAGAAAAAAGAGGAATCATTGCCTCATATTATACCAGTGTTGAATATATGGATAAAAACCTTGGAAAGGTAATCGATGCGTTGGAGGCGATGGAGCTGGATGAAAATACACTGGTGATTTATCTTAGTGATAACGGATATTTATTATATGACCATAAAAGATTTGAAAAGCATACCATGTGGAAAGAATCAGTGCAAATACCCATGATTTTTTCCGGGAAAGGTTTGCCTGAAGGTGTAAAGTCGGATGCTATTATTGAAGGGGTAGACCTTGTAACCACTATTTGCGACTTGCTTGATGTTCCAGCCATGCCCAACGCACAGGGAATGAGCTTTAAAGAAGTGCTGAAAGGTAAAAAAACAGATCTGAAACCCTACGCTTATTCTTTGTTTCTGGAAGATAATATGGCGATGATTGCCAGCAAAGAATGGAAGTATATTTTTATGACCGGCAAGCGTGATCTGGGTTTGGAGTATGCCACCGGATTAGGTGCCCCGGGTATTACCCATTTTTTGTATGACTTAAAAAACGACCCCGGTGAGACCACAAACCTGGCTGATGATCCTGATTTTCGAATCAGAAAAGAAAATTTGCAAGATGATCTGCTGGCATGGTTCAAAGAAACGCACCCCGAAGCGCATAATTTACCCGAAACACTTACCACCGATGGGCAACTTATGTGGTTTTGTGAACCCCGCGACGTGGGTGCCGAATATGGCGGTACGCCCCTGAGGATTATTCCTGATCAAAAACAATAGGGGAGTACCTGGAATAGATATGTACAAGCAAATATTTTATAATTTTTAATGAACCTTTAGAAAGATGATTTCCTCTTTTTCCAGTCAAAGTTTTGTTTTTTCTCTGGGAGCTCTGTTGATGACAAGTTGTGGCACTGACCAGTCATCACAAAATACTTCTGATCCCATCAAACAGCCCAATATCCTTATCGCCATTTCCGATGATCAGTCCTATCCGCATGCATCTGCTTATGGCAGTAAAATGTTAAATACACCCGCTTTTGATCGCGTTGCAGCTCAGGGAGTGTTGTTTACAAATGCTTATGTGGCATCTCCGGGCTGTGCCCCCAGCAGAGCAGCATTGCTTACAGGTATGAATTGCTGGCAAATTGAAGAGGCAGGAACCCATGGTAGCCGTTTTCCTCTGGAGTATACCGTTTATCCTGATATTTTGGAAGAAGCCGACTATTACATTGGATATACCCAGAAAGGATGGAGTCCGGGTGATTGGGAAATAAGTGGCAGAAACAGAAATCCCGCCGGAAACAGACACAATGTCTTTTCACTGGAACCGCCCACCACTGGCATCGTTATTACTGATTATGCTGCCAATTTTATTGATTTTATGGAAAAAAGACCTGAAGAAAAACCTTTTTATTTTTGGTACGGGAGTTCCGAACCTCACAGGGTTTTCGAAAAAGGATCGGGTATGCGTGCAGGTAAAGATCTTCAGGATGCAGAGGTTCCCGGGTTTTTGCCCGACACTCCTGAAATACGGTCGGATTTGCTTGATTATGCCCTCGAAATTGAATGGTTTGATGAGCATTTGGGGAAAATGATAGATTACCTGGAGGAAAACGGTGAACTCCAAAACACCATCATAGTGGTTACTTCTGATAATGGGATGGCCTTTCCACGCGCCAAAGCAAACCTTTATGATCATGGTATCAGAGTCCCTCTGGCAGTTATGTGGGGAGAAAATATCAATCCGGGCACTGTTTCCGATGAGCTGGTTTCCCTGTTGGATTTGAAACCTACTTTTCTGGAAGCAGCGGGTATTGAACTGGATGGTCATCCTCATTTGCAGGGAAAAAGTCTGATTCCCTTGTTAAAAGGCGAAGCAGATCAACATCATGACGCAGTATTTGCTTCGCGCGAGCGTCATTCCAGTTCCCGCTGGCAAAACCTGGGGTACCCGCAGCGAAGCATCAGAACAGATGATTTCTTATATGTCCGCAATTTTAAGCCGGAACGCTGGCCGGCCGGAGCACCTGTAAGGATCAACAAGGATGGATCTGAGACCGGTGATGCCTATCATGATATTGATGCTTGCCCAACAATGGATTTTTTGGTGGATCATAAAAACAATGATACCCTTGCACATTATTTCGATCTTTCTGTCCAAAAAAGACCTGCTGAAGAGTTTTTTGATATTAAAAATGATCCCTATTGCCTTCAAAATCTGTATGATAATCCTGAATTCAAAGACCAATTAAACGAACACCGCAGAAAACTGGGTGCTTATTTGATGGAAACCAACGACCCACGCGTAACAGGAAAGGATGATATCTTTGAATCGTACCCCCGCCTCAGAGGACCCATGCGCGAATTTCCACGTCCGGATTGGGTGGACGAAAAAAAGGATTTGCTGATTTACTGACCCTGTTTTGAAATTTCGAATAAAGTCACCTGTTTTGATTGCTTAAGTTTGTTTCTTTGATTTGGTTAAATTTTGTCAGCAGTTGCTCCGCCTTTTTTCTGATTATTTTTGCTTACTAGTTTCAGATGTATTAGCATTAGGCGTATAGTATCTACATCACTTTTGGGTTGACTTTCCTTTCTTCCAAAAAAAACTACTTTCAAGGGAACGGGCAATAATGGTTTTGTAGTTGGTTTATATAGTCTATGCATTATTTTTTTCAGGTAGTAACCCCCGAAAGGTGAAAATAAATCTACTTCCATGGGTGTATTGTGTATCCAAAACAATATCTCCGTTCAGCATCCTGGATATTTTTTTTCCTACAGCCAATCCTAATCCGGTTCCATCATAACTTCTCACATCATTCCTCTCCAGATTGGAAAAGGGTTCAAAAATTCTGGTTCTTATTTCTTTTGGTATGCCTGTTCCTGTGTCAGTTACCTTCACAGTAACAAGAATTTCATCAGGGGTATTTTCTATTTTCTCTGAATCAAAATGTAGTGTTATTTTTCCCTCCCCGGTAAATTTTACAGCATTGGAAAGAAGATTGTTGATCACTTGTAATACTCTTTTTTCATCAGAGATGATTTTTGCAGGTAAATCCCGATCTTTTCTGATATGAAACGCAATGTTGGGTGAGGCCTTAGATTCATAAAAGGTTTTTGCTTTTTTGATTAAATTGTCAAAAGGGAATACTTTGTTGTTGGGTTTAACCTCTTCTGTATCTAATTTTGAAAAATCAAGTATCTTGTCAATGATCTCTTTGAGTTCCTCTCCCGAGTTTTTGATAATTTCGAGGTATTCTGTTTGCAAAGGTGTTGGGTCAAGTTCAAGTAGTATATCCGACATGCCCATAACGCCCGTAAGCGGAGTGCGCATTTCATGACTCATATTTGCCAGGAAATTTTGTTTAAACATCAACGATTCCTTTGCCAGCATGTATTTCTTTTCCAGTTCAATCTTTTCCAAATGCTCTTTTTCCATCGCAATACGATGCGTTATATCCTCAAATGTTACAATAACTTTATGGGGTTTGGCTGGATTATTCAAGAAGAAAGGTATGGAGCATACGTTTATCCACCTGTAGTCATTAATACTGGGAATGTAAAATCTCAATTCAATGTTTTTGAATTTTTTACCGGTTTTTAAAGTGATATAACTTGGATAGTCTTCTGGCTTCATTTCATATCCATCGCTGTTTGTCGCTCGCCATTGCTTGTCATAAGGAGTTTTTCCATACAACTGGTCTAA
The DNA here is from genome assembly GCA_964589855.1 of uncultured Bacteroidales bacterium. Taxonomy (GTDB): domain Bacteria; phylum Bacteroidota; class Bacteroidia; order Bacteroidales; family UBA7960; genus SKVR01. The sequence continues at coordinate 759 of CAZPVB010000088.1, read as the reverse complement.
AGTCAATCCTAAAATATCCGATGCAGCCTGGTTGGCAAATATGATCTCACCGCGGCAATTGTGATAAACAATTCCCTGAGACATGTTGTCCAGCAAAAAATAATGCAGTTTATGATTTTCAGAAAGATCGTTTGGATTTTCCTGTTCCTTTACATCAGGTGTTGAAGGAAATGTGTTATGGATTCCCTTTAAATCCTTTATTTCGTCTTCCAAAAATTTTATCCTGGATTTTGTCCAACCATCCAGGTTGTCAATTTTTTTTTCCATCAGAATGTTTTTTTGATTGAAACAAAAGTATAAAAATATAGTTACATATGAAATTAAATATGGTGAAAAACTGTTTTTTAAGCAGAATTAATTTTGGGGTTTATCGAAATAAAATGTTCATAAAAATAAAAGGAGAACACAATAACTACAAATGGATGGGAATTTAATAGAAAAAACATTTAACCCTCTGGATTGAGATGTTTGTACCGTATAAAGTTTTTAGTGAAAAATTAATTTAGCAAAATATCTTCTCTTGATGTCTTTTGCGCGCAAAAGTTTACATCAGTGGTTTGATTTTTTATTGCTCACTATTCTCATCAGGTGTCCTTATTTTTCATTATGATTCCCAAACTATTTTACTTATGAAACAAAATCATTTCTCATTTTTATATTCGAAGCGTGTAGTTTTTATCATATTCTTCGGATTAATTTTTATGGTTGGTTGCCAGGAAAAACCAGTTTATCTTCAACCTCAATCATCGCCTTCTATTG
>CAZPVB010000087.1:0-15153 GCA_964589855.1 uncultured Bacteroidales bacterium | reverse complement strand
AAAGACTATTTAAAAGAAAGACCTCCGTATTGTTTCTTTCAAAGGTACTTGTGTTAAATTGCAATTAGGTCTGGTGCCTGTTTTTTCAAAAAAAAAGTTGTAAAAAGTAGGATATGTCTTATGTGGTAGAGGTATTACATGTTTTCATAGATTTTTAAATATTCTTTTTTCATGATCAAAATTCTTGTTGTTGAAGATAATTATGGGATTGCCGAATTAATTCAGGACAAACTTATAACGGAGGGATATGATGTTTCGGTTGTGCATTCCGGCAAAGATGCTTTAAATATTCTTAAAGAAGATGTTTTCGATCTGGTGATCCTTGATTATTCACTGCCCGATATGGATGGAAAAGAAATTGTTGCCCGGGTTAATGAAGAAATTGGGTCGTTTCCCCCTTTTATTGTTTCTACCGGCAGAGGAGATGAGCAACTGGCTGTTGACTTTATGAAAATGGGTGCTCATGATTATCTGGTTAAGGATCAGAACCTCCTTGCCAAATTGCCAGATATTATCTCTAAGTTATTGTATTTTACAGAGAGAGAAAAAGCTCTGCAGCAAGCAGAAAAAAGACTTGCAAAAGCCGTTTTTGAGACCGAAGAGCAAGAAAGAAAGATCATTGCCGAACAACTCCACGAAAACGTAGGTCCGCTAATTTCTACCATAAAAATGTATATGGGAAGGATTAGTCGGCTCAAAGGATTTACCTCGGATGGACAAAAAGTAGTCCAGCAATGCGACAACCTTGTTGACGATGCTGTAAACAGGATCAGGGATTTGGCAAATGATCTTATGCCCAATATTCTCTATGATTTTGGATTGAACAAGGCATTGCAGTCTGTGATCAAAAAAATACAGCAGGAAAAAAATATCCTGATTCATCTGCAGGCTACACCCGATAATATCCACCTTTCCAAACTCGCCAATATTATAATTTACAGAGGCATCGTATCGCTGATAAAGGGGTCGGTGAGTTTTACCAATGCCAGTAAAATCCAGATCAATATCCGCTTCATATCCAATCGTGTTAAAATTGATTTTATGGATAATAGTACTGTTAACTTAAAAGACAATCCCGAAAATTCTCATGAATTTGATGTTTTACTTAAAAAAATCAAAGATCGTATAGAGTCACTTGAGGGGTCTTATTCTTTTTCTCAGAAAGAAAACACTGGAATGAGGGTTGTCATTGATCTTCCGGAGAATATCTGAGAAGAATTTTTATCGGAGAATATTTCCGGCATACCTGTCTTAAATGTAATCAATGGGGAAGTTAATCCACGAAAGTTAAAGTGAAGTTTTTTATTAACCTCCCCATATCTTTGCCAGGGTTTCGTGTTTTTCCTTCTGATCCAGGCTTCTGTATGAGTTAATGTTCTCTCTCTTGGAAATAAAACCAACGTCAATATCTGTCGTCTTTTCACTGTTTCTGTCCTTCTTTTAAAAATTACGCATAATTACGGTTATTTTTTCCACAGAAATCACCTATCTTGCCCGTCTTTTCACATCCGTTTAAAACTTTAATTGTGTATTGATTTCAACACTCTGATTTTTTTATAAGTGGTTTAAATAGCAGGAATTATGAGCAGGAAAAACCGGGAGGATTTTTTTAGTGAGACCAGAAAGGCTACATTTACTACATGGATGTTGAATCTGATCGTGGTGCCCATCATTCTTGTTAATTTGCTTGAAAAACACCCATATGTTGTTATCTTCGCTGCAATCTTCTTACTTGCGCTGAACAGTGGAATTTACTTTTTCAAACGTAAGCACAACGTGAAGGGGTGGTCGGATTTTGTGCTTGCTTTGCTTGCCCTGGGAGTATTGGCAGTGTTTTATACAGGTGGAGAAGATAAAGCAGGATTATTCTGGTCCTTTCTTTTTCCCATATTGGCCATTGAACTAAAAGGATATAGAAAAGCGCTAAAGTTCATTCTTTCCTTTATGATCAGTATTTTGGTCTTGTACGCAATCTCTTTTGCTCCTTTCAGTTCCAATCATTATTCGTTGGTTTTTTTTCTGTTCTATTTTCTGGTGCTTTTTTCTGTCTCTGCCTTTTCTTATGCTTACGATCGGCGAAAGCATGATACTGAGGCGGACATTAGGTACAGCAAGGAAAAGCTCGAAACTCTATATAATCATCTGCCCCTGGGTGTAGTTATGATTGATAAGGAAATGAGGGTAATGGAAGCAAATGCAAGAATGCAAGAATGGTTTCCGGAGTTGAAGAAAGATGAAAAATATTATTGCTACCAAATACTAAACCCTGATAAAACAGGAAAGATATGCAATGAATGCCCCGTAAAAAGTTCACTTTCTGATGGGAAAGTACATGTTTATGAAAAACGTAAACTGACCAGTGAGGGTGAAAAATTTAACCGGATCATGTCAAAACCCTTGCGCGATTCAAAAGGAAGTATATATGCCGTGCTCGAAACACTGGAAGACATTACCAGTCAGAAACAATACGAAAAACAACTCAGAGAAAGTGAGGAACAGATCAGAGCACTTACGGATCACTCTCAGGCGGGTATATATATGTACCGGGACAACCACTTTATTATGGTCAATCCTGCTACCTGTCATATTACAGGATATTCCAGGGAAGAACTATTTCTTATGAGTAATCTGGACTTTGTGCATCCTGAAGAAAGACAAAAAATCACTGATATTGCCACGAAGCGATTAAGGGGAGAAAATGTTTCTGCCAGTTATGAACTGAGAATAATTACCAAATCAGGCGAAACCCGATGGATACAACATTCGGTTTCGCTGATAAACCACGATGGTAAACCCACCAGCATCGGTACCATTTTCGACATTACTGACAGAAAAAGAGCTGAATCCGACCTTGAATTTAATTACAGATTTCAACAACTGGTGGCCAACATCTCACAGAATTTTATTACGGCCACACCTGCTAATATTGATGAAAAGATTGATATAACACTTCGACAATGTGGAGAGATATTACAGACCGATCGTACTTTCTTTTTCCAGTTTTCAGATGACTTGTCCATGATCTCTAACACGCACGAATGGTGTGCACCTGGCATTATGCCTGTTAAAGATATTGTGCAAAACTGTCCGGTGGAAGAAGTATCCTGGATTGCTAAAATAATCAAAAACAGAGAGTTTTTTTATGTTCCTGATGTAGATGATCTTTCAGAGGAATATCAAAAAGAAAAACATGAGTTAAAAAAACAGATGATTAAATCTGTTTTTGTGATCCCTGTGGTAAACAATGATCGTTTGTTAGGATATTTTGGATATGATGCAGTAAAAGAAAAACGCACTGTAGATGAAAACCAGATATCTCTTCTTCAAATTATAGCCAATATCCTGGGCGATGCCATGATGACTATTGAGACCGATAAAGAGATCAAGGATGTTAATGACCGTTTCTATAAACTTGCTTATCAAAACCGCACCATTACATGGGAACTGGATAGCAATGGTTTGTATACCTTTATCAGTCCTGTGGTAAAGCATGTTCTGGGATACGAACCCGGGGAGATTATCGGTAAAATGCACTTTTATGATCTCTTTCCCGAAGAGTTGAAAAATGAATATTTAGACAGAATAAATGCGGTGATTGATAGTAAACAAAGCTTTGAGCACTTCCAAAACCCGGTTGTTTCCAAAAATGGCGATATTGTTTGGATGGAAACCAATTCTCTTCCTCTTTTCAGTGAAAAAGGTGAAATGATTGGCATTACCGGATCCGATACGGATATTACAAAACGAAAAAAAGCAGAGGAATCATTAAAGCAAAGCGAAGAAAAGTACAGACTGATTACTGAAAATGCTACCGATGTAATATGGATACTTAATCTGGAAAAAAATAAATATACCTACATAAGCCCTTCTGTTTATCAACTGCGCGGACTTACAGTTCAGGAAGCACTCAATGAAAAGTTTGAAGACTCTTTAACACAGGATTCCCTGGAAATCGTGAAACGAAAAACCAAAGAATCTGTTGAAAGGTTTTCAAAAGAATTCCCTGTGAACAGACAAACTCAAATCACCCAGATACAGCAACCCTGTAAAAACGGGAAAATTATATGGGTAGAGGTTTCTACCCAACTTCAGATAAATACAAAGGGGGAAATGGAAGTTTTGGGCGTTAGCAGAAATATTGATGGGCGGAAAAAAATGGAGGAATCTATACAGTATCAGTCTGAGATGCGTAAACTTATTTCCGACATCTCCTCCCTTTTTATTTCTTACAATGATGAAAATTTTAACCTCAATATGTATCAGGCAATTGCTGATGCATCTGAATTTTTCGGGGCCAACAGATGCCATTTCTACAAGTTTAATAAAAAGGAAAAAAACTACCAACTTTCATTTGAATACGTGGAAAAGGGATTTGATGCATTTGACCAGGAATTAAGATATTTTCACCCATCTGACTATAAATGGTGGTTTCATTCTCTTGAGAAGCAAGAATACATTGAAGTTTATGATATTAAGCAACTTGCAGATTCTGCCTCACCTGAACATGATCAATTATCCAGACAAAGCATACAATCATTCATCGCCTTGCCGCTCATTATCAATCAAAAACTATCTGGATTTATTATTTTTGATTCTGTTTTCCACAAAAAGAAATGGAGTGTCGAACAAATAGCAGGAATGCGGATTGTGGCAAATATTTTGTCTGATGCCATAGAAAAAAACCGGGCAGAAAAAGAGCTGCGCAAGTCTGAAATCGAAAATAAAAAAACCGCTGCCAGGTTTCAGGAATTTATTTTTGCCTCTAACACCGGGGCATGGGAGTATAATATCGAAACAGGTTTTCTGTGGTGCAGCGAACTGTATTTTACCATGCTTGGCAGAAATATTAACGACTTTACTTTCGATGGTCAACCCAATGCAACTAATATATGGAAAGAACTTATTCACCCCGAGGATTTTGCCAAAGCGGTCAAGAATTTTGAACATTACCAGAATAATCCTTCAGGTATTTATGAGCAGATCTTCAGAATGATGCATAAAAACGGAAATCCAAGGTGGATTCTTTCCAGAGGCAAATTACTAAAAGATGAAAAGGGTGGTCATACTTCTCTTGTTGTTGGAACTCATATTGACATTACCGATCAGAAACACTATGAGCAAACCATTATTTCTAAAAACAAAGAACTGGAAAGTTATTTATACGTAACATCACATGATTTGAGATCACCATTGGTAAATATACAGGGATTTGGTAAAAGGGTGGAAAAGCAACTAAGTAAGATCATCGAAAAATTAGAGCAAAACCCGGTAAGTGAAGACCAGAAAAAAGAATTGATAAAAATTGCTGCTGAGCAAATCCCCAATAGTCTTTCTTTCATTTTTACAAACGTTCAAAAAATGGATAACCTGATCAAAGGACTACTAACCATTTCGCGAACCGGCAGGGTGAAAATGAAACCGCAACATTTAGACATGAATGCACTCATCAAAAAAGTAGTAAGATCTTTTGCATATCAAACCGATGAGATTGGGGCCGTGATTAGGGTAGATGATCTGCCTGACTGTTTTGGCGACGAGAATCTCCTGAACCAACTATTCTCTAACCTTATTGATAATGCAATTAAGTACCGGAATCATCAAAAAAAGTTCAATATTCATATCAGTGGCAGACATTTGAATGGAATGGTGGAGTACGCTGTTAAAGATAACGGAATAGGTGTGAGTGAGAAAAATAAAATTAAAATATGGGATGTTTTTTTCAGGGTTGATCCTCATTCGGAGGCACAGGGCGATGGTATTGGATTGAATCTGGTTACCAAGATCGTGGAAAAACACCATGGATTTATTTCAATGGATTCTGAAGAGGGACAAGGTAGCACTTTTTGGGTGAAGCTTTCCCAAAATCCTTTTGATGAGGAGTAATAAAACCCTTTTATTGAAAAATAATTTTTTTGTACCATAAAATATATAATCAGGCAAATGATCGATTCTAAACAAAGAAAGTTAATTATGGATTCTGAAAAAGAAATTACCGTCATTATTTCTGAAGATGACCCAGGACATGCCGAACTGATCAGAGAGGCACTTGAAGATTCAGGTATTCAGAATGAGATTCTGCACTTTCCGGATGGGCAGGTTACCTGGGAATATCTGCAGGAGCAATCAAACAAAGATCCCGAAAACAATAAACATGCACTACTGGTATTACTGGATATCAATATGCCCCGGATGAACGGAGTCGAAGTATTGAGAAATATTAAAGAACATGCCAAACTTAAAAGTGTACCTGTAATCATGCTTACCACAACCGACGATCCAAGAGAAATTGAGCAATGCTATGAACTGGGTTGTAATGTTTACATTACAAAACCTGTTGACTACGACAGGTTTTCTGATACATTAAAAAGGCTGGGTTTGTTCATGCAGATCATTAAACTTTAATGAGTCGGGTCTCAAAACCCTTTGAACGATCGAAGACCCTGGAAGTGGTTGCTGATTATCAATTAGTTAGTAATAATATAATGTATTATTTTACCTTATTAAGCTACATGTTTTAATAAAAAGTGCAATTGATTATAAAACAAATAAGAACAAGAGTACTTCCGACACAATATGCCCCCTCTGGGGTAAAAGAGAGGTTATAAATGTAAGTTTTGTTTCACCGGTTTAATCAAACTTTAACAGATGAAGATACTTATTGTAGAAGATGATATTGGGATTGCCGAGCTGATCACAGATGCACTGGAATCTGTTTCTGAAAATATATCGGTAGTAAATAATGGCCAGGATGCGGTTGGCTTTGTGATCGGTCATACACCAGACCTGATTGTCCTGGATTATTCTCTGCCCGACATGAACGCCAGCGGCATCATTGAAATACTGAAAGAAAAAGACATTGAGATACCTACTTTTATTATATCAACCGGACAAGGAGATGAACGTATTGCGGTTGAAATGATGAAATTGGGAGCACATGATTATATTGTGAAAGATACTTATCTGCTTAATCGCATACCTGGTGTGGTGGAAAGGGCTCTTGACGACATCAGAAAAGACCGGAAGCTGAAAAGTGCCATGGAGGCTATGCGGTTGAGCGATCAGAAACTTCTGGAAGAAAGAAGAAGATTGGCAAACATCATCAAAGCTTCAAACGTTGGAACCTGGGAATGGAACCTGAAGACCAATGAAGCGATTTTTAATAACAGGTGGGCCGAAATAGTCGGATATCAGATCGAAGAACTTACCCCTTTAACATTTGATACATGGTTGAATTTGGTTCATCCCGACGATATTCATAAAAGTGATCAGGCGATTAAGGACCACCTTAACGGTAAAAAGGATTATTATGAAATGGAAGTACGCATGCACCATAAAAACAACAACTGGGTATGGGTATTGACCAGAGGGGGCATCACCGAATGGGACGAACAGGGCAAACCACTGATTTTGTCAGGAACCCATCAGGATATAACCGATAAAAAAAACTCGGAGGAACTTGAAAAAGAGATTCATATTGCTCAGGAAGCACTGCAATTCAAGCAAAATTTTCTTGCCAATATGAGCCACGAAATCCGCACCCCCTTAACCGGTATACTGGGTATGGCTGAAATGCTCGAAAAGCAAATGACCAGAAATGATCAGAAAGATTATTTGAATACTTTGAAAAACTCTGCTCATTTGCTTACCGAGATCATAAATCAGGTACTCGATCTGTCGAAAATCGAAAGTGGAAAAGTGAAACTGAACTTTCAACCTTTCAGCCTCAGAAAAGAACTGGATAATGTGGAAGATTTTTTCAATTCCATCATCGATAAAAAAAATATTGACTTCTTTTTGCATATACCTGATGATTTTCCTTCCATGATCGTTGCTGACAGAAAAAGGATCATCCAGATCATTCACAATCTGATATCTAATGCTGTAAAATTTACACCAAAAGGTTATGTGAAAATTTCGTGTAATCATCAATTCATAAATCATGATGAATTGAAGATTAGGATATGTGTTGAAGATACGGGTATAGGCATCAGGGAAGAGAGTCAAAAGCATATTTTTATACCTTTTGCCACCATGTCAGAAACCGACAAAAGATCCATTGATGGAACGGGACTTGGATTATCTATCAGCCGCGAACTGGTAAAACTGCATGGAGGAGAAATGGCATTTGAAAGTGAAACCGGTAAAGGATCTTCTTTTTGGTTTACATTTACTGCCTCTAACCATAAAAAAGGTAAAACAGATGTCCTGGATATTTCAAAAAACGGGCATGCAAAAATACCCAATCGTTCACTTCATATTTTATATGTAGAAGACAAAATGATCAATCAAAAAGTGGTGAGTTTACTAATCGAATCCATCGGGCATAAAGTAAAAGTTGCCAACAATGGCAAACAGGCACTCGATATGTTTACCCCCAACCTTTTTGATCTTATCCTTATGGATATTCAGATGCCCGTGATGGATGGCATAACGGCAACCCAAAAACTAAAAGAATTGTATCCTCCTGAAGAATTACCTCCTATTGTAGGGTTGAGTGCCAACGCTTTTGAAGGCGATCGTGAAAAATACCTTCAAACTGGTTTGGATGAGTATCTCACAAAACCTTTTGATAGTGAGGAGTTTAAGAAAGTATTGGTTAAATATTTTTGAATTATTTATTTGTTTGTAGCAACACCTTGTCAACTTGATAATTTTTGCAAAAAATCTGTGGATGTTTTTTAAAGGATTCAGTTATCTTTGACATAGAGTTATAACGATTTCCGTCCGGGTGGTTTCACATAAATATAAATGAGTCCGGTGTAGAAAGGTAATTCTCTACGAATTACTTGAATTTTTACTTATTTAAAACATTGATAATTAGATGTTTGGTAGAATGAAAAAGTTCCACGAATTACTAAAAACAAGTTTTTAGACTGGATTCATAAATTATTTGCAGATGAGGATGAAATGGTTGACAGACCCCAAAAAAATCAAAAACACCTTGTTTATCAGTACATTGCTGCTTATCCTTTTTGTGCATCTGATACTGGGGTATTTTTATATTCATAGTTTCCAACATCAACGCTACACCGAAACCGAAAGACAACTGCTTTCCTTCGTCCATCTCGAAAGTCAAAAAGTATTACAATGGAAAAATGAGAGACTTTTGCTGGCTGATTATATCAGGCATGATGCGCGCATCAATTCTTTGCTTTTTGGAGACGAAGAATTGCTTCAAAATACTGCACGGTTTCATGAATTGGAAAAAGTACTGGATACCCTTTCCCGGCAATGGAAAGCCAGCTATTTGTTGTTTGACAAACATAATGAGTTCATTGCCGGAAGTAATAAAAAGCAAAATACCCTGAAACCCGAATGGATGAAGGATACCAAAAAGTATCCTTTTTTCATGATTGAAGAAGCATTTGAAGAAGAAAACAGACAATTGTTTTTTACCATTGTGGTTCCATTTCGCGACCAGGCAAGTTCTAATATCCCTCAATATTTTTTATTGCTTCGCTACAAAGCGTTCAATGTCTTTCTGTCTGACCATAAAAAGTTTACAAACTTTGATTATAAAATACGTCTATGGTTTAAATCTATATCAGGAAAGCATGTTTGGACACAGGAGTCCCTGAATTCTTCTTTTAAATTTGCTTATTCCGATTCAGTACCTCCGTTATTCCAACAATCATTGAATGAAAGCGGAGTGGTGCTAAAGGGTACAGACCTTCGGGGCAACAAAATATTTACCGCTACTATCCGTGTCCCTGGTAGCGGTTTCGCATTAGGAGCCAATATACCCTACCAGGCAATATCGAAAGAGGTTGCTGACAGAATAATAATGCTGGTTTTGTTGTTTTCATTTTTTTTGGTGATTGTTTTGTTGCTTTATTATGTAATGAGGAGACAGCAGCATTTAAAAGACATAAAAAAAACGAAGAAGAGAGATGCTTTTATTGAAGACATTATCAATGCACAACCCGCCGGAATTTATCGCATCATCCTAAAGAAAAACCAGAGAAAGATCATTGATGACAAACCCAATGTGCATTACGAGTTTTTGAGCCAACAACACGAGCAAATTACCGGTGTTAGAAATCAGGACCTTTTTAAGAATATAAATCTTATCTTCGAAACTATTCACCCCGAAGATAAAGAATTGTTTCTTAAACAAAACAGAAATGCCATCCATAAGTTTGAGCATTTTAAATGGGAAGGAAGAATCCTGAAAAATGGAGTGATCCGATGGTTGCAAATTGAATCAACTCCCAGAAAACTCGATAATGAAGATATTGTATGGACGGGAATTATCAATGATATTACCCAACAAAAAGAGATGGAGATGAAACTCCTGGAAAGGCAGGCGTTTGAGCGGGAAATCAATAATCTCTCGTCTCGGTTTGTTAATGTTTCCCTCCAAAATTTTGATAGTATTATAGATAACGCTCTCGGAAGCATTGGGAGAACATGTCAGGTAGACAGAACGTATTTGTTTACATGGAACAAAGAAACCAATATGTTGCGCAATACTCATGAGTGGTGCGCGCCAGGTATTGATCCACAAAAAGACAATTTGCAAAGTTTGCATGCAGGTTTAATTCCCAAATGGATGGGGCTGATGAAGGCTTTCAAACCTGTTGTAATAGAAAATATAAATCAGATGCCTTCGGATTGGCAAAGTGAAAAAGAGATATTGCAAGTGTATAAAGTAAAATCTGTTTTGGCTCTCCCGGTTATCTCTCACAAACAATTGATTGGATTTGTTGGATTAGACGCTGTGCACTCTGTGCGTAAGTGGGAAGAGTTTGAGGTGAAGATGATGAAAGTCTTTGCTGATCTGATCTACAATGCGATTGAAAAAAGAAACTCCGAAAGAGATCTCATCGAATCAAAGAATATGCTCAGATCGGTGATTGATACCATCAGGGTACGCGTGTTCTGGAAGGACTTAAATCATACATTTCTGGGATGTAACCAGGCATTTGCAAATGACCTGAACGTTGATTCAGTGGATGAGATCATCGGCAAAACAGATTTTGATCTGGTAGCACCTGACAAAGCCCAGTTGTTCAGAGACGAGGACAATCTGGTAATGAATTCCGGAGTACCCAAATTTGGTTTTGAAGATAAAGTGACAAATCCGGATGGATCTGTTTCCTGGGTGAGAATAACAAGAATACCTCTGAGAAATGCCCAGGGGGCTATTTTCGGCGTTTTGGGTTCATACGAAGATATTACCGATCAGAAACGAGCCGAGCTTGGTCTTAAATTCTCAGAAAGACGTTATCGTAAACTTTCCGAAAGCGCTTTCGACGGTATTTATTTGCTGAAAGACGATAGGTTTGAATATGTAAACCAGCGCTTCTGCGAAATTACCGGGTATAATTCTCAACAGCTGCTCAGCAATGAATTTGATCTCTGGTGCTTGTTTACAGACCAGGGACGAAAAACCATTCAGGAACGGAGAATCCTCAGAAAACAACAAAAAGAGGTTACAGGTGTCTATGAGATCCAGATTGTAAGACAAAACGGAGAAATAATTGACACCGAAGTAAGCACAACATCTATTGTGGAAGATACCTCTGATATGGTCATGGGGATACTGAGAGATATAACAGAAAGAAAAAACAATCAGAAGTTGCGCGATCAGGTAAACATCGCGAAACAAACCGTAATTTTTAAACAGAACTTTCTGGCCAATATGAGCCACGAAATACGTACTCCTCTTACCGGTGTTATTGGTATGATCGACATTCTGTCCCGGTCGTCTTTGTCTGCCGGGTTGTATGACTATGTGAATACACTGAGAATATCAGCAGAAAACCTCAAAGAGATTATCAATCAAATCCTGGATTACTCTAAAATTGAAGCCGGGCAGGTGGTCATGAAAGAAAAAGTGATCAAAACAGAAGTTATCTTTACAAATGCCAAAAAATTCCATAGTTCTGTTTGCAGGAAAAATATCAATCTGGAGTTCAACATAGATGCCAATTTGCCTGAATATCTGAAAGCAGATGAAGGAAGAATCGCCCAGATTGTCAACAATTTAATCTCCAACGCGGTTAAATTCACTGAAAAGGGTAAGATTGTAATGCATGCTATGGTTGAAAAATTTGAGAATGATGGTTTGATCGTAAAAATTTCTGTTTCTGATACCGGTTGTGGAATCAAAGAAGAATTGTTGCCTAAACTATTTACCCCTTTTCAGCAGCTAGACAACAAAGATACGCGAAATGTTGATGGCACCGGTCTGGGCCTTTCCATATCAAGACAACTGGCTGAAATTATGGGTGGCACTATGGGAGTAAGCAGTAAATTTGGAGAGGGAAGTACTTTCTGGTTCACTTTCCGCTGTGCAAAAGCAAATCTGCCCGATACACAAAAGACTGCATTGCCTGAAACACTAAAATCTGATCAGTTTCCCAAACTGAAAATTTTGTTGGCTGAAGATAAAATTGTTAATCAGAAGGTGATCAAACTTTTGCTTTCCTCGCAGGGGCATCAGGTTGACATAGCCGCCAATGGACGTGAAGCAGTGGAAAAGTTTCAACCGGATAAGCATCAACTGATTCTGATGGATATTCAAATGCCCGAAATGGATGGTATAACTGCCACCCATGTATTAAAAGAGAAATATGACCGGTTGCCCCCTGTTGTTGGCTTAAGTGCCAATGCCTTTGAGGGCGATCGTGAAAAATACATGATGCAAGGGTTGGATGAATACATTACCAAACCTGTAAAAGGTGAAGATTTTAAAAACCTGTTAAAGAAAATTTTTTGAGTATACTGGCTATTTTATCTGTTTGTTCAGAACTTCAGTTCTGTTTCAATTTTCTGGATTCTGTAATGATGATTCTTATTGCAGAACGATCTTTTCTTTATCAAAGAGGGCTGGTAATCCTCGGATTATTGTTTTTAATCATTTTGTTGTTGCTCTGGCGTTGGTTTCGAAAAGAACTGAATAAAAAAAGCCAGGAACTGGTCCTTAGAAACCAATTGCTCGAATCTTCTAACCGTATGCTGGGTGAATTGCTGGATGAAAAGAAATTTACTGAGCAGAAACTTCGTAACAGCGAATCGCTTTACCGACTTTTGGTTGAAAACCAAACAGATTTGGTTGTAAAAGTTGATCGAAACGGAAAATTTCTATTTGTCAGCCACTCTTATTGTAAACTTTTCGGAAAAACACAGGACGAATTGCTGCATAAAACCTTTCTCCCATTTGTGCATCCCGATGATCAGGAGCCAACAAGAGTAGCCATGAAGAGTTTATATAAAAAACCCTGGAAATGTTTTTTCGAGCAAAGAGCCATGACTGTTAATGGATGGAGATGGATTGCCTGGTCGGACACTTCTGTACTGAATAATGATAATGAAGTTGTGGAGATCATTGGTGTGGGCAGAGATATTACCGAACAAAAAAGATCCGACGAGGAATGGAGACTGCTTATGAATCAAGTTATTGATTCCGACCCAAGTTCCATTGCTGTGCACGATAAAGATCTGAGGTATCTTCATGTTAGTAAGCGATACCTCGATGATTATAATCTGAAAGCAAAAAACATCATCGGAAAACATCATTATGAAGTTTTTCCTGATATACCTGAAAAGTGGAAAAAAGTTCATCAAAGAGGTTTGAAGGGTGAAGTGTTGAAAGAAGAGGAAGATGTTTTTTACCGCTCAGATGGAACAATTGATTATACCCGCTGGGAATGTAAACCCTGGTATAAGTCTGATCATTCAATCGGGGGGATAATCCTCTATACCGAAGTAATTACCCTAAGGAAACAATATGAAATCAACCTCAAAAAGCAAAGGGATCGCCTGCACCTTTTGCTCGATATTGTTGCTGCTGTGGGTAAATCAGAAAACTACCGGCAGGCATTAAATATTACTTTGCAGAAAATTTGTAGCAATAGCCTATGGGAGATGGGGGAAGTATGGGAAAAAAACATCGAAACCGAAAGACTTGTCCCAGGTGAATCATGGTACTCGGTTGATGAACGGTTACAATCTTTTCGCCAGGATAGTAAAAACTATTCTTTTGGATGTGGTGAAGGTTTGCCCGGGAAAGCATGGAAAACCCGTTATACTTGCTGGATGTTTGATCTTGATAATAATACTGATTTTCAACGCCATCAGCTGGCTGCAAAATTTGGGGTGAAAACAGGGGTGGCAATACCGGTGATGGATGAAAAACGAATTGTGAATATCATGGTGTTTTTTAGCCGCAAAGAACTGGAAAAAGATGAAGTTTTATCCGATATCTTTTACGGTACGGCTTTACACCTGGGCGAATTGTTTAAACGCAAACTTGCCGAGCACAATATGGTGATCCTCAATAGGAGTTTAGAAGAGAAAGTGAAAAGCAGAACGCAACAGCTGGAAGTTACCAACAAAGAACTCGAAGCATTTTCGTATTCTGTTTCTCATGACCTGAGAGCACCTCTGCGTGCCATTACAGGGTTTACACAAATACTCAGCAACGAATATGAAGAACTTTTTGATGAGGAAGCAACCCGGCTTTTCGGAATTATTAAAGAAAATGCCCAAACCATGGATACACTTATCAGCGACCTGCTTGATTTTTCCAGAACAGGAAGAGTTCAGCTGTCCAGATCGGAAATTAACATGAAAGATATGTCTAAGGCGCTTTTTTATGAAATATCCACCGAAAAGCAAAGACAAAACATTGATCTTTCATTGGAGAACCTTCCTGATGCAAATGCTGATCCTTCGCTGATGAGACAAGTTTGGCGAAATCTGCTTAGTAATGCCATAAAATATTCGCAAAACAGAGATCATCCCCGGATACATATAGGAGGACATAACAAAGAGAAAGAGAATATTTATTTTGTGAAAGATAATGGTGTAGGGTTTAATCCTGCCTATACTTCTAAATTGTTTCAGGTCTTTCAAAGATTACACAAAAGTAACGAATTTGAAGGTACGGGTGTGGGATTGGCAATTGTACAGCGCATCATTCTGAAACATGGAGGCAGGGTTTGGGCTAAAGGTGAAATTAACAAAGGGGCGTGCTTCTGGTTTTCGCTACCCGCAAGTAAATAAATAATCGAATTTATATCTCGGTTAACCAAAAAATTTATAAATTGCAAAATATTTCTCATTTACAAACTAAAACAATCCCACTATGACTGATCAGGTTGAAATATTATTGGTAGAAGACAATCCTTATGATGCAGAACTGGC
>CAZPVB010000086.1:0-15170 GCA_964589855.1 uncultured Bacteroidales bacterium | reverse complement strand
CCAACAAACCTACACACGAAAATTCCCTTGAAGAATGGCAAAAAACAATGGATATTAATGTAAACGGCGTTTTTTTATGCACAAAGTATGCTGTTCCCCACATGAGTGAAAATGGAGGGGGGAGCATCATCAATTTGTCATCAATCTATGGAATGATTGGTGCGGGAGATATTCCGGCTTATCATGCCAGTAAAGGCGCTGTAAGATTAATGACCAAAAATGACGCCGTCATTTACGCTTCTAAAAACATCAGGGTCAATTCCGTTCATCCTGCCTATATCTGGACTCCTTTGGTAGAACAGATGGGAAAAGACCTGGGGCGCGATATTGATGAGTTCAGAAAAGAACTGGATGAGAAACATCCCATTGGGCATATTGGTGAACCCGATGACATTGCCTGGGGAATAGTGTACCTGGCCAGCGACGAATCTAAGTTTATGACTGGCAGCGAACTGGTTATAGACGGCGGTTATACATGCGTCTGACCACTTTTTTAAAGAATAAATTGTTGAATGCCAAAATTTAAAGATATGAATCCTACAACTGATGAATTAATCAAGCAAAATATTGTTGATCATTTGATATGGGATAACCGAATAGACGCCAACAACATAAAAGTTGTGGTAGATGAAGGTGTGGCCAAACTTGAAGGAACTGTGCCTGATATCCTATCCAAAACAAATGCTGAAAAAGATGTTTTTCAGGTAGAAGGGGTAAAGATGGTTGAAAATCACCTCGATGTGGCTTTCCATACCGAAAAAACAAGACCCCAGGATTCTTTGATCGCTACCAATATTGAAAACAAGTTGCTGTGGAACAATCAAATCGATGAGTCTGACATTCACGTCTCTTGCTTCAATGGCATTGTTACCCTTGAAGGAAGCACACCTTCCTACTGGCAAAAGAAACTTGCAGAAGACATTGCAATCTCCTCTGATGGAGTTATGATGGTGAGAAACGAAATCAGTGTGAAGGTGGTGAAATCGGTTGTTGATATGGATATAGAAAAGGATATCAGAAATGCATTTCAGAGAAGTATAATGATTGAGGAAGATAAAATCGATGTTGTGGTAAATAATGGTACTGCTATTCTTACAGGGATCGTACCCTTTTACGCTATGAAAAGAGAAGCACTTGATATTGCCATGTTTACCGCTGGTGTAATTCATGTAAGAGATGAGATAACGATCGGATAAATGTTTTTTGAAAGCTGCCCTGATCAATTTATGTTTTGACCGATGCAGTTCATAAACTTATTCATATCAGTTAAAAAAATCCCTTAAATCCAAACAACTATTTTGCATCCAAACACAAGTCGGGGAGGAAGTAAGTATTTCTCCCTGACTCTTTTCTCTTCTTTCTCTTCAATTCAAAACAAAAAAATGCCGGTATATAACAAAGAAATTGGAAAAATACTTACTGAAGTGGCTGATTTTCTCGAAATTAAAGGAGAAAACCAATTCAGGGTGCGATCTTACCGTACTGCAGCACGAACCATATCGGGCATGGGGCAGAACATTACCCAACTGGCAGGAAAAAAAGACATCAAAGAACTTCCGGATATTGGAGAAAGCATGGCAGAAAAAATTGAAGAAATTGCGGATACCGGAAAATTAAAACAACTGGAAGAACTTAAAAAAGATTTACCTGATTCACTCATCCAGATCATGAAACTCGAGCAGTTGGGACCGCAGCGAACCAAAAAACTTTACCAGGAGTTGGGAATAGAATCCATTAGCGAATTGAAACAAGCTGCCCAAAATGGTGAAATAGAAAAGCTTGATGGATTTGGAAAGAAAACAGCACATAAGATACTGGAGGAAATAAAAGATTTTAAAGAAAAAGGCGGATCAGAAAGGATTAAACTCAACGAAGCAGAAGAAATAACAAAACCTCTTGTAGAATATCTTCAGAAAGAAATTAATAACATTACTGTTGCTGGAAGTTACAGAAGAAGAAAGGAAACTGTAGGCGACATTGATATCATCGGAACCGCCAAAGATTCATCAAAAGCAATGGAGCACTTTGTGAATTATGATGAAGTGGAAGAGGTGATCTCAAAAGGGGATACCCGCTCGACTATAAAACTGAGAACCGGACTGCATGTTGACATAAGGATCGTTTCTGAAAAATCATTCGGAGCAGCAAAATTATACCTTACCGGATCCAAAGCACACAGCATTGCACTGAGAAAAATCAGCAGGGAAAAAAATTATAAACTCAACGAGTATGGCATTTTTGAAGGGAAAAAACAACTTGCAGGCAAAACAGAAAAGCAAATGTACAATACCCTTGATCTGGATTATATAGAACCCGAACTGAGAGAAGATAAAGGTGAGATTGAAGCAGCACAAAAAAATAAACTGCCCGCTCTGGTGGAAGTAAAACATATCAAAGGCGACCTGCACACCCATACCAACGCAACCGATGGCAAATTCTCACTGGAAGAGATGGTCAATGCAGCACAGGATATGGGATATTCTTACTATGCAATTACCGATCATTCGAAAAAAGTATCCATGGCTCACGGACTGGATGAGAAAAGGCTAGAGCAACAAATCAAAGAAGTAGATGAACTCAATGGCAAATTCAAAAATATAAAAATCATCAAATCCATTGAAGTGGATATTCTTGAAGATGGTACACTTGATCTGCCCGATAGTATTTTGAAAGAACTGGATATGGTAGTGGCATCCATTCATTACAACCGCAACCTGTCTGAAAAGAAACAAACCCGCAGGGTTTTAAAAGCGATGGAAAATCCTTATTTCAACATTCTTGGTCATCCCGCAGGACGTTTGATTGGCAAAAGGAAACCTTACGACATAGATATGGAAGCCATTTTAAAAGAAGCAAAAAACAACGGATGCTTTCTGGAGATCAACAGTAATCCCGAACGTCTCGATCTGAGCGATGAATATATAAGACAAGCGAAAGAGTCAGGATTAAAACTGGCTATATCTACTGATGCACATTCACCAACCAATCTGCAGTATATCAAATATGGAGTTGCACAGGCAAGGCGCGGTTGGATGGAAAAAGATGATATACTCAATACAAGGAACTGGAACAAACTCAAAAAACTTTTGAAAAGAAATTAAATTTCTGATACCAGGGAAAGAAAGAAAAAGCAATTTTTTTAATCATTCTATTAAACCAATAAATTTTTCACTCAAAAAAAACAAAAAGATGAAAACACAAAAAATGATCAGTCAAAAGATTTTTAAAGAATCCCTTACGGGATTCATCATGTCGGTTTTGTTGTTGTTTTTTGTTTCTGCATGCAACAATCAGCAGAGACAGGATGATGATGAAGCTTCCAGCGAAGACCTTCAGGAAGAGTATATGGAATCTGAAGAAGAAACAAAGGGGTTTTTTACAGAAGAAAAGCAGGAAGTTGTTTCTGAACTTGAGAAGCAAATAGAAGAGGGCGAAGAAAAACTTCAGGGACTTCGCAACAAAATGGAGCAAGCCAGCGGAGATACAAAGGATGAATACCAGGAAACAATCAACGAACTGGAAAATGATCTGCAGGAAGCCAGAACAAGATCTGCTGAAATCAAAACTTATACAGAAGAGCAGTGGGAGGAAACCAAACAGGAGTCTGAAGAATTTATTACAGAAATGAAAACAGAAATAGAAGAAATTGATCTGGAAACGGATAACAAATAAAAAACAATTATTAGTGTCCGGTGAAAATTTTAGGTTTTTCCCACGCCAGGGAAAATAAAAATCTACTGTTGAGTAGGGTTTGAAAAACTTTTGAGCGGTCGAAGACCTTCGAGTTGATTGCTGATTATTAGTTATTTGCCAATTGTATAGTTGGGTGTTTTATCTTTTAAAACTGCACTCACTATTCATAACCTAAAATGCTGTATTTAAGAGCAGTAAACCCGGTGAATCCTATCTCAAATTACGAAATATCTGTATTTGTTTTTTACTGAGCACTATTGTTTACATTTAAATATAGTTACTAACTTAATAAACACCCAAACCTATGAAACGCAGTCTCAGAAACCTGAAAGATTATACGGTAGAAACACAAGACGGGCAAAAAGGGAAAGTGAAAGATTTTCTTTTTGATGAAGACAGATGGATCATCCGATATCTGGATGTTGATTTCGGTAGCTGGATGAAAGATAAAAGAGTGTTGATACCCAGAGTCTTCCTGGAAAAGCCAGACTGGGAAAATAAAAATTTCCCTGTTAAACTCGACAATGATCTGATAGATAAGTGCCCTACATTAGATGAAAAAGCACCCGTGTCGAGAGAATTTGAGGAAAAACTCAATATGTATTACCAAAATGAATATTACTGGATGTATTCCTATTCATTGCCCATGGGTAATTATGCTTTTTTCCCTTCCCGCCCACTCAATGTGCCAACAAAGCAGATCAGCGAAGATGATATAGAGACCAAACTAAGGAGCTTTAAAGAAATTAAAGGCTATACCATCAATGCATCCGATGACAAACTGGGGCATGTAGAAGATATTATCGTGGATGATATCGACTGGCAGCTGGTTTACCTGGTTGTTGATACCAGCAATTGGCGTCCGTGGAGCAAAAAAGTGCTTATTTCGGTTACATGGCTCACAGATATTAGCTACGCCCTGATGGAGGTTTCTGTTGATCTGCATACCGAAACCATTAAGAACGCTCCTGAGTTTGATGCCGGACATCCGGTTGATGTTGAATATGAGAAAAATCTTTTCGGACATTACGAAAAAGATAAAAAGGAGTAGTACTGATTAAATAAACCCAATGATTAAACAACTTAAAACCTGATAAAAATTGCTGGAAGTCCAAAAAAAAGTAATAGAAAATCTTTCTCACGACAAAGAGCTATTCATAAAAGAAATCAAAAAATCCATGAAATGGTTAAGCAAACACGAAACAGAACAGTTAAGAAGGTGGTTGTATGCCCGGTTCTGGAAAACACATCAAAAAGAGATTTCCCTGGCATTTAAAAATTCTATTGTGATTGAAACACTAAAAGAAGGAAAATTGTAAAAATGAAGATTGTGATTGTACTGGGTTTACCCGCTTCGGGGAAATCTTTTTTTGCAAAACATTTGTCTCATGATATAGGTGCTGTATATCTGAATACTGATATTGTGCGCGAAAAAATGCACAAAAAAGGACAGTACGACAAGGAGACTAATTTGTTGATATATAAGCATTTACTGTTTGAGATGATCGGGAATGTCCGCAGAAAACATGATGTGATCGCAGATGGTACTTTTCAGACAAATGCACTGCGTGAATGGTTTAAAAATAGCATTGAAGAAACAGGTAACAGGGTACATTTTATTGAAATTGCTGCCAGTGAAGAATCCATCAGAAAAAGGATGGAGCAAAACAGGGAACATAGCGAAGCAGATTTTGATGTGTACCTGAAAATTAAAAAAAAATACGAACCCATCAGGCAAAAACACATGGTTCTGTATTCAGATAAGATGGATGTAGATGAAATGATAAAGAAAGCAAAAATGTATTTGTATGGATAAAAATGATGTAAAGCAAATAAGAGATAAATGTCTTTTGCCGGATACATGCACCGAATGCAAATTGGTGGAAACCCATATCTCATGGGTACTGCTTGCCGATCATTATGCATTCAAGATCAAGCGACCGGTAAAATTTTCCTTCCTCGATTTTTCTACCCTGGAAAAAAGAAAGTTCTTTTGCGAAAAAGAGGTTGAACTGAACAGAAGACTGGCTCCTGATATGTATCTGGATGTGCTGCCCGTCAACCAATACAATCAAATTGTTGACAAGGATGTGGCAGATGAGGAAAATATAAAGGATTATGTCGTGAAGATGAAAAGAATGGACAACAATAAAGAGATGGATAAGATGCTGTTGAACGATCAAATAAACGAATCCCATTTGGATAAAATTGCTCAAAAAGTGTCTGCTTTTCATCAAAAAACCAGGATTGTAAAAAACGCTTTTGATACCAATGGATTTCAAAGAGAGTTTGCTGCCATTGAAAAAATCCTGTCTCATGAACAACATCATGAACTGCATGGCGAATGGGGTGAACAGGTGAAACATTGCATAGAAAAATCAAATCACTATCTCAATGTCAACCGAAGTTTTTTCAATGAACGCATTATTAATGACTTTCAACGCGATTGCCACGGCGACCTCAATGCCACCAACATTTTTGTTTATGACGATCCGGTAATCTTTGATTGTATCGAATTTACTGATGATTTCAGATTTATCGATATTCTCAGTGAAATTGCTTTTCTGTGTGTAGACCTCGATTTTTGGGGTAAGGAAGGTATGAGTGATCATTTTCATCAAAAATACCTTGAACTGATGCAACTGAAGGAAAGCAGGGAAGATCAGCAACTCTTTGCCTTTTACAAAGCATACAGGGCTAATATAAGGGCGAAAGTTACCCTCCTGAACCTCGAAAAAAAACAATCATATGATGAAGAAAAAGTGAAAGACATAAAGAAATATCTTTCTCTTATGAATGAATACACCGGAAAGTTTTCTGCTTAAAAAAGTCTCTTAAGTATTTTTGGTTTAAAAAATAAACCTAAAATCTTAATTTGTATTTCATGGAACATTTAGGCGAGTATATTGATTATATTGCTGAATTAATAGAGGCAATAGGAGTATTGATCATTGCCGGGGGTAGCATATTTTTTCTCATTAAGTTTCTTTTCTCAATCGTTTCAATGTCTGGCTTCACCTATACCCGGCTCCGGCATGATCTGGGAAAAGTGATATTACTCGGTCTGGAAATTCTTGTTGCTGCCGACATTATTGCCACCGTTTCCACCGAACCCACTATGAGCAGTGTGCTTGTGCTGGGTGTGATTGTACTGATAAGAACTTTTCTCAGCTTTTCCATACAGTTGGAGGTAGAGGGGAGATTGCCGTGGGAGAAGAAGAAAAATAAGGACTTTCATTAAATCGTATCTGCAGATACGGTCAAATATACCGAATTCTCTGTTTTAATCCCGGGGGTGGATCATTGTTCCCATTTTATTCTGAGCGTGATGATATAAGACTCTATTGTTCAATGAACACATCAATGTTTTTTTTATCCTTCGGTAAGGATTTATTTTTATGTTTTAAAACATACTCAGAAGGAGCCATCTTATATATTTCCCTGAAACATTTTCTAAAATAAGACACATCGTTGAAACCTACCTCAAAAGCCACTTCACTTATATACAAATTGTTTTGAGTAAGTATTTGAGCTGCACGCTTTATTCGAATATATTTAATCAAAGAGTTGACGGAGATATTCATGAGTGATTTCACTTTTCTGTATAACCCTGCCCGTGAAACACCCACTTCAGCACTTAATTGTTGTACATTAAAATCAGCATTTGATATGTTTTTTTCTATTATTTGTTTTGTTTTGTTGATAAACTTATCGTCGGGTGAAACAATTTGTATTTGTGAATTATTGAGGTCGAAAATTGATCTGTATTTTTTCTGCAATTTCAAACGATTACCAGTAATACTTTCAATTACTGCATTCAAATGTTTAATATTAAACGGTTTGGTAAGATAGGCATCTGCCAGCAAATTCATCCCTTTTATTTTATCTTCAACATCTGCTTTTGCTGTAAGTAAAATTACTGGTATGTGAGATGTTTCGGTATTGTTTTTTATTTTTTCTAAAAACTTAAACCCATCTGTATGCGGCATGATCAAATCACTCACTACAATGTCGGGATGATGTTCACGGACTGCTTTGATTCCTTCAAAACCATTTTCGGATTCAAAAACGTTGAATTTATTGCTGAGATAATTCACCAGATAATTTCTCAACTCAAAATTATCTTCTACAACAAGAACCGTTTTCCTGTTTGTTACCTTTCTTTTTTCTACGACTGATTTTTTGTTTATTGGTGTAACAAGAGGAGATAAATCATCAGAAATATGACTGTTAGGCTTCAAAAATTTCATCACACAATGATGGTTATAACTTTTTTTTGAAGTAAAGTGTTTGTTTTTTGATTTTTGTACGTGTTTTTGCAAAGGCAAGATTATCCTGAAAACTGATCCTTTGCCTATCTCTGACTCAACTTCTATTTTGCCCCCATGCATATTCACTATTGATTTGGAAATGGATAATCCCAGACCAAAACCCGCAGCAGAGTTTTGGGTTGCTTTATTATCCTCCTGGTAGAAAGTTTCAAATATCTTTTGCGTATTTTCTTTGTTTATCCCTGCACCTGTATCTTTTACACTAATAGCTACCAAGGGTAATGCCTTTTCCTGAGACGTGGTTTCGGGGTTGTCTGGAATATTTATTTCATTGACCTCTAATTCTATGAATCCGTTTTTGTTTGTATATTTCAGTGCATTGGATAAGAGGTTGTTGAAGACCATCTCCATTTTTTCAGGATCCAAATTCATTGACAGTCCTTTTGTATGATCTGATAGTTTTAGATTGATGCTCATAGACCTTGCATAATCTTCGAAGCAATTGATTACGTTTTTTATCAATTCCGATAAGTTTACGTTTTGTTTTCTTATTTTCAAAGAACCGCTTTCCAGTTTCCTGAAAGTGATGATTTGATCAAATAGTTTTAATATTCTGGAAGCATTGTTGCGCATGGTATAAAGAGAGGACAAATACTGGCTGTTTTCCATCCCTTTTTTGTTAAGGAAATCTGCTATCAGCTGGTCAAGCGGAGCGATGATCAACGTGAGGGGTGTTCGAATCTCATGGGATATATTGGTGAAAAATTTAATTCTCATCACATCCGCTTCATGAAGTTTTTTGGTCATCAATCGTATTCTTTCTGAACTTTTAATGATCTTCTGGTTGCGTAATGTCAGTTCATTTTTTTGTGCACGCAATATTTGGTTCTGTTTTTTTAACTTTTCTCCTTGTTCGTATATTTTTTCTGTTCGGATAAACACTTCCTGTTCAAGTTCCTGCCTCCTTTTTTTTATGCTTTTTACATGGTAACTATGCAATAAGTAAAGCATAACTCCGATAATAGAGAATATAAAACCCAGAAAATGAGGTGTTTTGTAGAAAGGTGCCAATACATGAAGCGAATAACGCCGGGTGTTATCCATCCATACGCCGTCATTGTTTGTAAACTGTATTTCGAGCGTATATTTCCCGGAGGGCAAATTCATGACCGTGATTTCCGGATTCCCTTCAATATTTATCCAATGGTCGTTGAGACCTTTTATGCGATAGCGATAGTAGTTTCTTTCAGTTGTTGAATAATCTACCGATGCCAGTTTGATTTGCAAAATTTTATGTTTGGGCTTTAAACGAATTCTTCCATCATTTTTTAAATGCTCACTATATAAAATCCCGTTAACATCTTTTCTTTCATTATTTAGCAATAATTCTTTTATGAAAAGTGATGGTTCATATTCGGATGTTTTTACAGAATCAGGATCGAAAAAAGTTATCCCATTCGCACTGCCAAAATATAATATACCTGATGAGTCGATGAATCCGGAGCCATTTTGAAACCTGTTGGAAGAAATTCCATCCGCTTCAGTGAATTGATAAAAACTACCCTGGGATTTGTCAAACTTAAAAATTCCACCTCCATTTGTTGAAACCCACAGGTTGTGATCATTATCTTCCAAAATCATTTTTACAGATTGGTTTTTCAATCCCTGCATATCGTTATATACGCTGAAACTTTTTTCTAACCTGTCATACCTGAATAGTCCGCCACCATCTGAACCAGCCCATACAATGCCTTTACTATCCTCATACAAACACAAAATGCTCCGATCCTGTATATGCAGTTTTTTTTGATTGGATATATTATGGTGCGAAAAAGTTCCTGTTTCATTACAATATGTATTAAGTCCGCCACCATCTGTTCCTACCCAAAGAACACCCTGCGAATCTTCAAGAAGTGATAAAACCTTATTGCTGCTGATCGAATGCGGATTATTTGGTTCATTTGTAAAAGCTGAGAACCTGTTTTCGCTACGATTGTAAAAAACCAATCCTCCGCCCCAGGTAGCAATCCACATACCACCATTCGGGTCTTCTGTGATATCCCAGATTTTGTTGATGTCTTCTTCTGCATCCCGGATGTGCTCATGCAGAAGAAAATGTTCCAGATTGCCCGATTCAGGATCATAATGATAAATCCCATTGCCAAAAGTGCCGATCCATATGTTTTTTCTGCTGTCCTGATATAGTTTGTAAACAACACCATTTATATGATGAAGTGCAGAATGTTTGTCTTTTTGATCTTGCAATGTATTTGCATCCAGTATCATAAATTTGCTTCTGGTAGCAATCCAAATATGGTTGTTTTGGTCTTTGAGTAACGACCTTACATTTTGATGAGATTCATCAAATTCATTGAAATTAAGAACGGAAAATTGTGTTTTATTGTGGTATTTGACAAACAGTCCTTTTTCAGTTCCAACCCAAAGATTGTTTTGATGGTCTTTGTAGATTGCTCTTACAGCACCCAGATTCTTCACATCATTATTCATTGCTGTCATTTCCGAAAGATTTTTTGCACCTGCAGGTAATTTAAATATCCTTCCTTTAAATGTTCCCAAATAATGGTTGTTGTTTTTATCAACGAATGTGCTTGTGATGGTTTGCTTAGGTTCGATTGTTTGAACCATGCTATCAATATTCAAAATATTATTGCCTGTATTGTGATCCGGAAAGACAGGTACATCAATGCTTGTTTTTTTACTTTTAAAAGTATTTCTTCCGGTATTGATCTCCCAGAACTCATTTGTATCCGTGGCAAACCATACCAGTCCCTGAGTATCCTCTCCAATGGTTTTCACAAAAATACCCTTTAACGGATTGTTTTTAGGATCATCCGGAAATTCTCTGATGAAAACATCCTTTGATACATCATATAAATTCAGACCGCTGCGTGTGCCAACCCACAGTCTTTGATGTGAATCAATATATAGAGATCTTACAGAATTGTTCGATATAGAGGTAGAGTCTGTTGGATCGAATGAATAATGCTTGAACGCTTTACTGTCGTATCTGTACAAACCATTTTCGGTGCCAATCCATAAAATATTATCCTCATCCATGGTTAAATCATACACAGTAGTATTTTGAAGATATTTCTGAAAATTTTGTGCCCCAACAGGTAAATTAGTGAATAATAAAAGGGTAATGATTGATCTTGCTAATAACTTTTTCCTCATAAATATTTTGATTTTGATCTGGTTTGAAGAGATTTTCCGGATGAGTGTCTTTTCGAATTCAATTAGTCCTGATTAGAAACAAAAATATCAAAATTAAATTCATCATCCTGTAGATTTATGAGTAGATATGGGTACTAATATCTCAATATAGCTATATTTTATTCTCCAAACCCCATTCAGAGATAAGCAAAAATCCTTGCTGATTATCTTTTAATTATTCAAAAACGCATATATTTTAATTCCTGTGAGACTATAAAAATCATATTTGAAACACAATTTATCCCCTCTGTCATTTTACTTACCATATCTTAGCAAATAGCAAAAAATGGTTTTATTCAATGAATGAGTAATAAGGTTTGCAATTAAATGTATGAGTCTAGTCTGAAAAGTAAATCTCCATAAATTATCCGCAAATTACACAGATTTACAAAGAAGCTAAATTCTGATATTCAGTGGTTTTAAAAACGGACAATGGACACAGATTTGCCGAAAACAACTTTTCGTAGTGGACTCATCTATCGATTGATTTCTTTATAACTTTTTACTAGCTATTCAATTATTCTACAACTAAAACAAACAACTTATGAAAAAATTAACAATTCCGGTTAAGTTTTTAAACGCTCTTGTCATTCTTGTAATGATGATAACGAGTATTTCTGCTAAGGCACAGCAGATAAGTGTAACGGGTGTGGTTACCGACAGTAATCAGCAAACCCTGCCAGGTGTTAACATTGTTGAAGAGGGCACCGAAAATGGTACAGTAACGGATCAGGATGGCTCTTACTCCCTCGATGTTAGTTCCAAAGATGCCATATTGACGTTCTCCTATATTGGATATCTTTCGGAAGACATACCTGTAGATGGAAGAAACCGCATTGATGTGGAACTTATTCCAGACATTACCAAGCTTGATGAGTTTGTGGTTGTTGGTTATGGTACCATGAGGAGGAGTGATGTAACAGGTGCAGTTGTATCGGTCAATACCGAAGAGTTGCAAAAAGCAGCTCCGCTTCGTATTGAAGATGCTTTGAGAGGTCGAGCGGCGGGTGTGCTTGTTTCAAAAACATCTTCCCGACCGGGTGCCGGATCCACGATCCATATCCGGGGTATTGGTTCTCTGGGCAATACAGAACCCTTATGGGTGGTAGACGGAGTGCCTATGGACCCCGGAACACAGATCAACATGCAGGATGTTGAGAGTGTTGAAATCCTGAAAGATGCTGCCTCGGCTGCTATTTACGGTAGTAGAGCTGCCCATGGTGTCATATTGGTTACAACCAAAAGGGGTGAGTCTGGTGCACCCCGAATCAGTTATCGTACCCAACTTGGTGTAAATGACCCTACCTACATGCCTGATATGCTGAATACGTCCCAATTTCTTGAAATGAATATTGATGCAAGGATAAATGCCGGCATTAATTATGAAGAGTACGAGCAAGATCCTAATATGCTGCCCGATACCGATTGGAAAAGTTTAATCTGGGATGGGAGTGGTTTTGTTCAAAATCACCTTCTTTCTGTAACAGGAGGAACAAATGATCTGAATTATTACTTTTCCCTGGGATACGA
Source organism: uncultured Bacteroidales bacterium (assembly GCA_964589855.1). Lineage (GTDB taxonomy): Bacteria > Bacteroidota > Bacteroidia > Bacteroidales > UBA7960 > SKVR01. Next base: position 2,442 of record CAZPVB010000086.1, on the reverse strand, counting down.
TAACGAAGAAGGAGTACTTATCGATAATTCCATCGAGCGGTTCTCTCTGCGCCTCAACACTGAATATGATGTGTTCGATTTTTTGAAAATAGGCGAAACGCTGTCTCTTACAAGGAGTAATGAAAATCCAATTACTGAACATGCAGGAAATATTGGCCGGTTAATTCGCGCCATTCCCGTTATGCCCCTTTATGATGAAAATAATCCTTTTGGAGGATGGGGACGCGCTCCGGAATATGCCAATGCCGACAACCCTGTAGCAAAAGAATTGCAATTGCATTCTGAAAATATTACATCGAAACTTGCCGGTAGTTTATTTGCCGAAGCACAAATACTTGATGGATTATCTGTAAGAGCAACCTTTGGAACTGAAATATCTTCATTCAGAAACAGGTCTTTCCAGGAAGCTTTTAATTATGGACGAAATAACGACCCAAGAGCAAATCTCGGATATGTTACAGATCAGTTTGAAAGCTATTTGGGGAGTATTGTGGCTACTTACCAAAAGTCATTTAACGATCATGAGGTAACTGCCATGGCCGGATACGAAGCCAGAGAAACAAAGGGTGTTGCTTTTGGATCCAGCATAAGTGAATTTCCGGTTACATTTGCCGAAAGTCAGGCAATGGCAACGGGTGACTTTAATATCTTACGACGCGATAATGTTCGCCAGTCTGCCTATGTGTCGCAATTTGGTAGGATTATTTATAATTTTGATAATAAGTATCTTTTCCAGGGAAATATCAGACGTGATGGCTCTTATATTTTTGCTCCCGAAAACAGGTGGGGTATTTTTCCTTCACTTTCTCTGGGATGGCGTATCTCTGAAGAGGATTTTATGGATCAGTTTGCTGATCTGTCTAACCTGCGTCTTCGCGGTGGATGGGGTGTGAACGGTTCTGATAACATACCTGCTTATTTGTTCTCAAGAACTTATACTACTGATCGCAGCAATTATACTTTTAGCAGAGACCAGGAAAGACAAACAGGTTTCTATTTAAGAAGATTTCCCAATGCAGAGGCAAAATGGGAAAGCATAGAGCAGATCAATATTGGTCTGGATATTGGATTTTTCAACGACAGGATCACCTTTAGCGCCGATTATTACGAAAAAGAAACACAGGATATGTTCTTTGGGGTTACCATCCCACCTTCTTTTGGTGTTTCAACAGATAGGTTTCCAGCAGCAAGACCTCAAGTGAATGTTGGTAATCTTAAAAACACAGGTGTTGAATTTACCCTGGCTTATTCCCAGCAATTGGGTGAGTTAAAACTCAATCTTGAAGGAAATATTTCCAGTTTCAGAAATGAAGTAACAAAACTCTTTACTGAAGATGATGTGCTTGCTACAACCGGAACGTTTTTGTTTGGTTCTGTTGGAAGGGTTGAGGTGGGCGAACCCATTGGATTCTTCTATGGTTATGAATCAGAAGGAATTTTTAACTCACAGGAAGAAGTGGATGCTGCCAATGCCGGTTCAGAATCAGGTACTTACTGGCAGGAAAATACTGCTCCCGGCGATTTAAGGTTTAAAGACCAGGATGGCGATGGAAGAATTACTCCCGACGACAGGGTGAAAATTGGAAATCCATGGCCCGATTTCATGTATGGCTTTAATATAAACGGTGAATATCGTAACTTCGATTTTACCATCTTTCTCCAGGGCGTATACGGAAACGATATATATTCTGAAATGAAAGGGTTTTACAGACATTTCTATTCCACCAGCTATAATACCACCCCTTTAATCTATGATAGCTGGACAGAACAGAATCCTTCTGAGCATCCCAGAAATATTACAGGCGATCCCTCCAGCAACTTTTCAACCCCATCTTCCTATTTTATTGAAGACGGAAGCTATTTGAAATTAAGAAACCTGCAAATCGGTTATACATTGCCGGTTAATATCAATTCAGCAATTGGCATAAGGAGCTTCCGTATATTCGTTTCGGGTGAAAACCTGTTAACATTTTCCAGGTATCCTTTTGAACCAGAACTTGCCGGTGGAAATCTATCACGAGGAGTGGATGGAATTAATCAATATCCACAAGCTAGACTGATCTCAGCCGGTGTTAATATTAATTTGTAAATCCCTAAAAAATGATATTATGAAAAAGACAAAAAATATATACATATTCATTGTGGTGCTCGCGATATCTTTAACAGCCTGCACCGAAGATTTTCTGGAAAGAACCAACCCCAATGAAGTTGATGGGGAGATATTCTTCAACTCTGTGGATAATTTCGACCTTGCACTTACCGGTGTGTATTCCGGGTGGAATGCTTTTGAATTGTATGGTGGAGATTTTATGAATAAAGTTTTATACGCTCTTGCCCGTACTTCCGATCAGGATTTTACTGCTTCACCTGCTTGGAACGCAATGCATAAACATGATCTTCAAGACAATAATTTTATCCTCAGAAATGTTTGGAGGTCATTTT
>CAZPVB010000085.1:0-15273 GCA_964589855.1 uncultured Bacteroidales bacterium | reverse complement strand
CCTTTGAAGGAGATGCAGTGGGTGCTTCCGACGCAGGAACCTACACCATTACACCAGAAGGATTATTTTCTGATAACTACATCATAACATTTGAGGATGGTACACTTTTGATTGAAACCGCCCCTCTTACCATCACTGCCAGCGATATTGAGAAAGTGGTAGGTGAGGAATACCTGTTTGAAGGAACAGAATTTTCCACTTCCGGATTGCAGGGATCAGACGAAATCACTTCCGTAGACCTGACCAGTCCAGGTGCCGATGCATCTGCTGCCGTGGGTAGTTATCCCATTACACCATCTGGTGGTGCGGGAACTGATCTTGCCAACTATACAATTACTTATGAAGACGGTACAATGACCGTAACAGACAAGATCGAACTCACCCTCACCGGACTTACCGCCGATGATAAGGTTTACGATGGAAACAACACGGCAACGGTCAGCAACTACGGAACACTCACGGGCGTTGAAACCGGCGATGACGTCAGTCTGGACACCAGCGCCGCTGCAGCAACCTTTGACAACGAAAATGCCGGTACCACAAAAACCGTAACGGTAACAGGTCTTGCCCTTACCGGTGACGACGCTGCTAAATATTTCCTGAACGATCCCACCACAACCGCCTCCATCACCCAAAGAGATCTCCTGTTCAGCAATTTCACTGCTGACAGCAAAGACTACGACGGTACAACAGAGGTTACCGGAGATGCTTTCGATGACGACCGCCTCTCCGGCGATGAGCTGACACTCTCATGGTCTGCCGCTTTTGACAATGCCAATGCCGGTACAGATAAAAATGTAAACTTCACCGATATCCGGATTACGGGTGGAGCAGATCAAAACAATTATCAGGTTGCCGACGATACAGGCACTGCCCTGGCCGATATAGATCCAGTGCCGCTGACTGTAACTGCCGAGGATAAATCTAAAACATATAACGGAAATATTTTCACAGAATTCGCAGTGGTTTACGATGGTTTCATTTCGGGTGAAAACGAGAGCGTGCTGTCAGGCACCCTTTCCTTCTCAGGTGATGCTGCCACAGCAACCGATGCTGGAACCTACACCATTACACCCGGTGGTCTTACATCCGGTAACTATGATATTTCTTACAACAACGGAACCCTGGAAATTACAACCGCCCCCCTTACCATAACTGCTGACGACCAAACCAAAACTTACGACGGCAATACATTTTCGGGTTTCACAGTTTCCTACGACGGGTTTGTCAGTTCGGAAAACGAGAGCGCGCTGTCAGGCACCCTTTCCTTCTCAGGTGATGCTGCCACAGCAACCGATGCTGGAACCTACACCATTACACCCGGTGGTCTTACATCCGGTAACTATGATATTTCTTACAACAACGGAACCCTGGAAATTACAACCGCCCCCCTTACCATAACTGCTGACGACCAAACCAAAACTTACGACGGCAATACATTTTCGGGTTTCACAGTTTCCTACGACGGGTTTGTCAGTTCGGAAAACGAGAGCGCGCTGTCAGGCACCCTTTCCTTCTCAGGTGATGCTGCCACAGCAACCGATGCTGGAAACTACACCATTACACCCGGTGGTCTTACATCCGGTAACTACAACATACAATTCCTTAATGGCGAACTGATTATATCACCTGCACCGCTTACAGTTACCGCCAATGATATTGACAAAACAGTGGGTGTTGAGTATACTTTTTCAGGTACTGAATTTAGCACAAGCGGATTGAGGGGTGCAGACGAGGTGACTTCTGTAAGTTTGTTTAGCGATGGAGCACCTTCTGAGGCATCTGTTGGAGAATACCCTATCGAAATTTCGGAAGCAACAGGAGAAGGACTGGCTAATTATACGATCACTTATCAGGAAGGGACTATGACCGTAAGTGATAAGATTGAGTTGACACTCACCGGAATTGTGGCTGAAAACAAAGTATACGACGGGAACACAACAGCCACTATTTCAGATTACGGCAACCTCTCCGGAGTGGAAGCAGGAGACGATGTTAGCATAAACACCACTGATGCTTCTGCTGCTTTCAACAACAAAAATGCAGGTGAAGACAAACTTGTCGCCGTAACCGGCATCACCCTGGAGGGAGCAGATGCCGTAAAGTATTTTCTTGCAGACCCTGAAACATCGGCCGACATTACCCCCAGAGAACTGACCCTCACTAATTTTACTGCGGACAGCAAACCATACGATGGAAATACATCCGTTACCGGAGATGGTTTTGATGATAATCGACTGCCGGAAGATATCATTACTTTCTCATGGGATGTTGCTTTCGAAGACCCTGATGCAGGCGCAAACAAAATGGTTAATTTCAGCAAAATCGAACTATCGGGAGGCACAGATCAGCAGAATTATGAATTAATTACCACCAGTGGCACCGCCTTTGCCAATATTGAAAAAATTCCGCTCACAGCATCTGCTGAGGACAAGTCGAAAGTTTACGACGGTAATGTTTTTACAGATTTCACCATTTCTTATAGCGGATTCGTAAACAACGAAACCAGCACTGTACTCTCAGGAAGTCCATCTTTTGAAGGTGGCGCTACTACTGCTGTTGATGCCGGAGATTATGTGATCACGCCCGGTGGAGTTTCATCTGTTAATTATGAAATTACTTTTGTAGATGGAGAGCTTACGATTACACCTGCTTCTCTTCTTGTTACGGCAGATGATAAAAATTCGGTTTATAATGGAGAAATATTCACAGATTTCACTGTTACCTATGAGGGGTTTGTCAACAATGAAAATGCGGAAGTGCTGACAGGAGTTCTTGACTTTACGGGTGCTGCAATCACAGCCGTTAATACGGGAAACTATACCATTACCCCCCAGGGACTGACCAGCAACAACTATCAGATCAGTTTTGCCAACGGAACACTCACCATAACACCCGCAGCACTTCAGATCGAGGCCGATAACAAGTCGAAGATTTACAACGGAATTGTTTTCAATGATTTTACTGTATCCTATAGCGGCTTTGTAAATAATGAAACCCCTGATGTTCTTCAGGGATCATTATCTTATACCGGCAATGCTGTCAACGCCGTTGCTACTGGCACATACACCATTACGCCAGAAGGATTATCTTCAGATAATTACGACATTACCTTCCTCAATGGTATACTTACCATATCTGCTGCACCCCTTACCATTACTGCTGATGACAAATCAACTGTATACAGTGGCACAACATTCTCCGAATTCACCGTCTCCTATGATGGTTTTGTAAACAATGAAAACCAGGGTGTACTTACCGGATCATTGAGTTTTTCAGGTAATGCAACAACCGCCATCAATGCCGGAACATATACCATCTTGCCAGAGGGATTGTCAGGAAACAATTACGATATAACCTTTGTGGAGGGTGAATTGGAGATAACCCCTGCACCTTTGACCATAACAGCAGACAACAAAAGCAAGGTGTATGACGGCAATGTTTTTACATCTTTTACTTTATCATACCAGGGATTTGTGGAGGACGAAAACCAGGGTGTACTCTCCGGTTCGCCAATTTTTTCGGGAGATGCCACTACAGCAGTTGATGCCGGAATTTATGAGATAATACCTGATGGTTTATCTTCCAACAATTACGATATCATTTATGAATCAGGAGAGCTCACCATCTCACCCGCCCAGCTCACCATTACAGCCAACGATCAATCGAAAACATACGATGGATCTGTTTTCGACGATTTCACTGTTTCTTACAATGGATTTATCAGTGATGAAAACCAGGATGTTTTAAATGGTACACTTACTTTTTCCGGACCTGCCGCCACAGCCATTAATACAGGTACCTACAGCATAGTCCCTGATGGACTTACCAGCAACAATTACGATATCACTTTTGAGACTGGAGAATTGACCATTACACCTGCAAATCTCACCATTACGGCAGAAAACAAAACAACGGTGTATTCCGGAACTATATTTAGCGGTTTTACCGTAACTTATCAGGGATTTGCCACGGGCGAAAACCCCTCGGTTCTGAGCGGATCACTTACTTATTCCGGTAGTGCCACCACCTCTGCTGATGTGGGGGTTTACGACATTATACCAAGTGGTGTGTCGAGCAGTAATTATAATATAAACTTTAACCAGGGGCAGTTAGAGATAACCCCTGCTCAACTGGTCATCAGCGCTGATAACAAATCAAAAGTTTACAACAATAATACTTTTAATGATTTCACTGTTTCTTACGATGGGTTTGTCAGTGGCGAGAATTCATCTGTACTATCCGGATCACTAAATTTCTCAGGCCCTGCTACTACAGCATTATCTGTGGGTCAATATGAAATAATACCCGGAGGTAGCACAAGTAACAATTATGATATAACTTATGAAAATGGGTTACTTACCATTACAAAAGCCAATCTGAGCATCCAGGCCAACAATATTGAAAAAACGATCGGTATTGCCTATAATTTCTCAGGCAATGAATTTTCCACCTCTGGTTTGTTTGGTGAAGACGATGTTATATCCGCAGAGCTTTCAAGTGCAGGTGCTGCTGAAGATGCAGAACTGGGGGAATATCCCATCCAGATATCCGGTGCAGTTGGCACAGGGTTAAGCAATTATAACATTTCATATCTTGAAGGTATTTTAATTGTAAGTGATAAAATTCAACTAACACTTGAGGATATTGCAGCAGAAGACAAAGTTTACGATGGCAATAATGAAGCTGAAATATCAAATTTTGGTATCCTTACAGGTATTGAACCTGGCGATATGGTTTCTTTAGATTCTAATGATGCAAATGCAGTTTTTAACAGTAAAAACGCAGGAGAAGACAAAACCGTAACCATTTCAAATATTGCACTTACCGGCGTTGATGCTGAAAAATACTTCATCAATCAGCAAACAACCACAGCCAGCATTACCCAACGTCCTTTGCAATTGAGCAACTTTGAAGCCAACGACAAAACTTATGATGGCACAACCAGCGTCAGCGGAGATGCTTTCAATGATAATCGCTTAAATGATGATGTTTTGTCTTTTTCATGGGATGCTGCATTCGAATCACCCGATGCAGCAACAGACAAAACTGTTAATTTTTCAAATATTACCATATCTGGAGGATCAGACCGGCCAAATTACCAACTCACTTCTGATTCGGGCAGTGCATCTGCAACGATAAGCAAAGCAGACCTAACCATAACTGCCGAAGATATAAACAAATCATATACGGGAACACCACATCCATCTTTTCCTGTCATTTACCAGGGATTTGTGAATAACGAAGATGAAAGTGTTCTTTCAGGAAGCCTTTCTGTGGAAAATTCAGATGCCATTGATGTTGGTGAATATACAATTACTCCATCGGGTTTAAGCAGCAATAATTATAATCTAAACTTTGTTTCGGGAACAATGATTATCACCCCTACCAGTCTTACCATCACAGCCAATTCCGAAACCATTACTTACAATGCAAGTACTTTTGACGCATTTACTGTAACGTATCAGGGTTTTGTCGCAGAGGAAGATGAAACAGACCTCAATGGTGGTCTGACTTTTTCAGGCGACGCTGTGGATGCAGTTTCGGTGGGTGAATACCAGATCATTCCTGAGGGATATGAAAGTACAAATTACCAGATCAACTACCAGAATGGAACACTAACTATTCAACAGGCACCTCTTTCAATTACTGCTGATAGTTTCGACAAGGAATACGGATCGTTATACATTTTTGATGGTGAGGAATACACCGCAGATGGACTGTGGGGCGACGATCAGATTACCTCGGTAAATTTGTCAAGCGAGGGTGCTATGCAGAATGCTCCAACCGGCAACTACGACATTATCATAGATGATGCGCTTGGTGCAGGACTGGGAAATTATACGATCTCATACATCAGCGGAACCATGACGATATTTTCAAAATCTGTAAACATTGCAGGTACTTTTTTGGTAGCCGATAAACCTTATGATGGCACCACTGATGCAGATATCTCACAAAACGATCTTATTATTCCCGGACTGCTCGAACAGGACGATGCCACACTTACCGGAGTAGTCACTGAATTTGCCCAGTCAGATCCGGGTGAAGATATTATTGTAAGTATCATACAAGCACAGATTGAAGGGGAAGATGCTTTTAATTATGACTTATCATTGGAGAATGCACCTTTTACCACCGCCGATATTTTCCTTCCCGATGGAACCTACACCCTAAATCTACTGGTGAACAGTGATGACGCGGGAGATGCCACCGGGTCAGGGTATTACGCCACCGGCACAACCATCAGCCTGCAGGCAACAGCAAATCCTGGTTTTGTCTTCCAAAACTGGCGGATTGATGATGTGGCAGTAAGCAGTGAGGAATCCTTCGATTTCTTGATGCCCGCAGAGGATGTTACGCTAACTGCCCATTTCATAACCGAAGAACAAGCCAGCGCAGATCTTTACACACTTGCACTGGAAACCGATAATAACGAAAACGGACAGATACTGGGTGGGGGAACTTTTCTGGCAGATGAACAGGTTACAATTGAGGCCATACCGGCAGAGGGACGGGAGTTTCTCAACTGGAGGCAAAACGGCATCGTTGTCAGTAATTCAAACCGCTATTCATTCAATATGCCGGCAGAAAACATTACCCTTACCGCCTTTTTCGCCAATACCGACCAACAGGTATACGATGTCATGGTAATGCTTGATCCCGAAAACGGAGGTTCAGTAAGCGGTACCGGAACTTTTATTCCCGGTGAAATGGTGATGGTATCAGTAGAAACCAACCCAGGATTTACATTCATCAACTGGTCGGATGAAAACCAGGTACTTACCAGCAACCCTGTTTACTTTTTTGAAATGCCCGATAACGATTTAAACCTCACTGCTCATGTGCACCATACCGCCTCCGGAGAAGCATTGCAAATTGCCCGTATGCCCTGGGTAGAAGACTACGAATCAGAGGCATTCCCGCCCTTTGGATGGCAAGAGGTAAACCTTCAGGGTGAAGGACGATTCTGGGAAGTTTCGCAGGTATTTAACCATACGCCTGGTGGTAGTTTCAGTGCTTTCCACGATTATGGCATTGTGCAGGAAATGAACGACGGATGGCTGATCACCCCGGGCATACTGGTGGAAGAGGAAACCATTTATCAGGTCTCTTTTCAGTCATACAACATGTGGACAAGTTTCTATGACAGAAACAGCCTTTTAATTTCTAATAAACCATTAGTGCCCGATGATATGGATTTTGATGAGATCTGGTTTGCAGAAGATGTGGTACAACAATGGGTAAAAACAACAGATTACTTTTATGCCCCTGAAAATGATACCGTTTATCTTGCATTCCGCTATCAGGGCAAAAATGCTCACAGCTGGTATCTCGATGATTTCAGGATAGAGAAATTTGACGAACCCGGGTTTTACCTTCTTTCTTTGTTCAGCACCCCAACCGGATCGGGTGATGTAAAAGGAGACGGATTGTTCTCTGCAGGTCAGGAAACTGTTATTTCTGCTGTTCCCGCTGAAGGTTACGAATTCATCAACTGGACAGATGCGAACAACCAGGTAATCAGCACGCAGTCGGAATTTACCATTACAATGCCCGAAAACCATTATACACTCAGGGCAAACTTTGATATAGCAGAATCGTCCGCAATGGTTCAAGAGCAAAAAATTGCAATTTACCCTAACCCTGCAAAAGATATTGTTAAAATATTTGCCAGTAATTTCATGGAAAGTGTAAATTTGCTAAACCTAAATGGTGAATATATTTTCAGAAGAAAGCAGGTCGAAAACCATGAAACAACCCTGAATGTTGAAAGTTTGGAACCAGGTATGTATATTCTGGAAGTACTCACCAAAAAGGGAACCAGCAAACATAAAATACAGATCATTGAATGATTATACCATCACATAAAAAAAACAGAAAAACAAACCGGAATATTTTATGAAGAAAACAAAAGTTCATTCGTTACCCATTCTTTTGGTTCTTTGTTTTATCAATCTTCTTACATTACCGGTTTGGGGTTATTCTTTTTTTCATGCACCCAATGCTTTCACTCATCTTGCCAAAGCATCCGCTCCAGCATCCATTGCAGAAGGAACAAGTGATCTCAGGATAGGTATTGTCACCAACAATCTTGTTGCCAATACCGGCGATACCATCACTTTTATTCTTACGGTAAATAATACGGGACCGGATAATGCCACAGGGACAACCGGTACAGCCATCATTCCCGATGGATATGGTTATGTTTCTCATACAGAAGAAGAAAATTATGACCCCTCTAATGGAATATGGAGTATTGGAGAGTTGGAAAGTAATAGTTTGACTTTTATTGAGATCAGGGTAGAGGTTTATCCTCAGGGAAACTACTCTTTTAATGCTTCAGTTAGTTCTGAACAAACAGATCCGGTACCCGAAGACAATACTGACAGGTTTCGCATTCAATTAAGCGATCTCAGTATCAACAAAAGCGTAAGCAATGAACTGCCAGACCCCGGATCCAACATTATTTTTACAATTGACATAACCAACAACGGACCCGATGAAGCAACCAATGTGTTGGTCAATGACCTTCTACCTGATGGATATACATTTGTATCTGCAAATCCTTCTGCGCAATATAATCCACAAACCGGCCGATGGGTACCCGGCAGTTTGCCGGCTGAAACCACACAAAGTCTGCAAATTGAAGTAACCGTAAATCCTGAAGGAAATTACCTTAATTCTGCCAGCATAGTTGCCGACCAGCACGACCCTTTCCTTGCAAATAATGAAGATTCTGCGATCGTTGAACCCCAGTTTTATGTCCTTGCAGAATTAGAAAAAACCGTCAACGATGAATTTCCTATCGTTAATGATACCATCACCTTCACCATACAAGTATCAAATAACGGAACCACCAGTGCCCAGGAAAGTCTGATAACAGATCCGTTACCTGATGGATTTGTATATGTATCCAGTTCTTCGTCAAACGATAATGATTACGACCCTCAAACCGGAGAATGGAATGTGGGGGAATTGATTCCTGGTGAAACAAACGAACTGAACATCAACACTATCGTTTTACAATCCGGCAATCATATCAACACCGCAACACTTACCGGAGATTTTCTCACTGAACCCCTTACATCTTTCGCCGAAGTTTTCCCCCGGTATTACCCTGTTGCCAACCCCGATTCTGTTTCACTCAACTGGAAAGGTTTTGCAGAAATTGATGTTTTGGGTAATGATGAGCATCCCTTACTCGATCCGTCAACACTTGAAATAACCGAATCGCCGCCCAGCGGTGCCTTGGCAGAAATAACCGATAACAATACCCTTTTGATCAGTTATGAAAACACACCCGGGTTTACGGGTTCCGAATTTCTTGTTTACCAGATATCTACCACCGAAGGATTATCAGACACATCACAGGTGCTGATTCAGGTAAATATAGAAAAACCTTTTGTGCCCAATACTTTTTCTCCCAACAATGATAACATACACGATTATTTCGTCATTCCCGGTCTGGAAGATTATCCAGGGAATCAACTAACAATATTCAACCGTCTGGGAGCAGAGGTTTTTAACATGACCAACTATGATAATTCATGGGATGGTAAAGACAAAAATACAGGTAACGATCTGCCTGTTGGAACGTATTATTATATTCTGGAACTAAGTAACGATCTGCCTGCAGAAAAAGGTTATATATACCTGGCGCGTTAAAAAATAAATTCAGGAAAAAACAGTGTTTATCTTTAATTTTTAATTGCAAAAAAATATAAAACAGGGTATATCCTGCCGACAAAATGTAAAATATTCATATTAAATTTGAACAGATAAACCCGATAAGATAAATTAAAGTGTTCCCATATCAATCATATTGATGATGCGAAAAAACTCGCGAAAAAGAAAGGAACGGGATTATCAAACAATATAAAAATGACCAAAAACACAGATATTCCAAGGCAAAAGACATCCAATATTCCCTATTGTATTTTGATCATGATATTTACGGTATTGGGAACATTTTGCTCTGGCAAGTTAACAGCACAAATAGATCCGGGGTTTACACAGTTTATGTATAATCCGGTATTGATAAATCCCGCCTATGCGGGGAGTAAAGAGACTTTCAATGCCGCTTTTCTTTCGCGCCACCAGTGGATCGGTTTTGAAGGAGCACCCCAAACACAAACCTTATCGGCACATATTCCTTTCTCGGAACAAAGATTTGGTGCAGGCTTATCTTATGTAAATGATCGATTGGGACCACTTAACCACGATCGTTTTAGCATTGATTATGCTTTTCATATGAATGTTTCCCAAGAAAGTAAATTATCGCTGGGTGTCAAAGCAGGTTTCGAATCTTTATTCATTGCACATAACGAACTCAGTCCTTTGAACAGCAATATATCAGACCCGGCATACCACGGAGCTGATGAAAGAAGAAATATGCTCAACTTCGGTGCAGGTGCGTTTTATTATTCCAGTAATGCCTTCGTAGGTTTATCAGTACTTGATATCCAAACCGTATTGCTGAGCGAAGAGAACGAAAACAGCACAGGGAAATGGAAAGATTCACCTCAGCTTTTTCTAACCGGTGGTTTTATATGGAATACTGGTCCGGAGTGGAAGATAAAACCTTCTTTGTTGGCCCGGCATGCCCCCGGAATGCCATTGAATGTAGACATCAACCTCAACACCATGTTCAACGAAAAAGTCGTTGCCGGGGTCTCTCACAGGATCAATGATTCTTTTGGGTTTATGCTACAGTTCAGAGCCTTTAACGGACTGTGGGTAGGATATGCCTATGATATGGGAATATCTCAATTAAATTTATACAACCAGGGCACACATGAGGTGATGATCGTTTTTGATTTGATCAGATCAGAAGAAACAGAAACCATCATTTCACCCAGGTTTTTTTAAAAAAATAATTCTAAAATATTTATAGAATAGAATCAAAACAGCATAAGCATGATTGAAATAAGTTTTGTTTCCTAAAAAACATAGATATATAAAACATACATGATTAATCGTTGAACACACACGAGCATGATTATTGACCTAATGCCAAAGCGCGTAGCGCTGACATTATGGTAGAAATCTAATGCTACCAGTGAACCCAAAGGCGCGTAGCGCTGACATTATCGGGGTATCATTAAAGTCGTAATTAGTATATAGACAATATGTTATAAATTATAAACAGATGAAAAAGTTTCTCATTCTCACTCTTTTCCTGACTACTTTTCTTTTTCCGTCATTTCAGCAAAATAAATTTAAAAAAGCGGATGATAGTTTTGCCAAACAACACTACGCAGAAGCAGTTGTACAATACCAGGAACTCATCAGAAAAAACCCGAATAATACATATCTTTTTGCGCAGCTAGCCCATTCTTTGAGGCTTATAAACGATTATACAGGTGCCGAGATTTGGTATGAAAGAGCAATCAACTCAGGCGCAGTAGATGAAAGCGTTTATTACTACTATGCGCATACCTTGCTTTTCAACCAAATGTTTAACGAGGGCATGGAACAAATGAAAAAGTATTACCGGATAAATCCGCAAGACCAAAGAGCCGAGCGACAAATTGAGCAGGAAAGGTTTTTAAGAAGAATGTTGATCCGACCCAGGAATATCTTTGTCGATTATTTGGAAATCAACTCAAAAGAATACGACTTCGCCCCTTCTTTTTGGGGTACAGAAAAGGTAATCTTTGCCTCTGCACGCGAGGCCGACAAGGGTAGCAACCTAAGGAACACCCGCGATGGCACACCCATGTTTAAACTCTACCAGATTGATATCAATGGTAACAATCTCGAGAATATTCAATCATTCTCTCCCAGGATCAATGCCAGTGTGCACACCGGACCAGCCTGCATTTCTGCTGACGGGAATCATTTGTATTTCACCCGAAATGTAAGCGAAGACCCGCTTAACGATGAAGAAGAGATCAACAAGTTATCTATTTTTTCTGCTTTTTGGGACGGTGAAAATTGGACAGATATAAAAAGAGTTCCTATTAACAATAAAAACAATGCCTATTCGGTAGGACAACCTGCACTGAGCCCCGATGGAAATACACTCTATTTTGTTTCAGATATGAGTGATGGGTATGGCGAGACCGACATTTACCGGATTCAAAAAAGAAATGGATCATGGGGAAGACCTGAAAACCTTGGTCCCACCATTAATACTCCCGGCAGGGAAATGTCTCCTTACATCCATAGTGATGGATACCTGTATTTTTCCTCCGACGGACACCCAACAGTGGGTGGTCTTGATCTTTTTTCTGCAAAACCATCCGGAAATAATTTCGAAACACCCCGTAACCTTGGTACCCCCATCAACAGTAGCAGCGATGATATTTCGATTATTTTCAAACCCAATGGTTATTCTGGCTTTTTGGCTTCTAACAGAAGAAATGGCAGATTTGATGACCTCTACTCCTTTTTTCTCACACGAATAACTCCCGCTGATACCACTGCTATAAGAGGAATAGACCCGGAAGACCCTGCTTTCTGGAGAGATTACGATTCCCTTTTCGAAGAGATGGACTTTAAGTAATGCTTTAAACATTATAAATACTGGTTTTTATTTTTATTCTTTAAAATCAAACTAAATATAAAACAATATAAACAATCCTTTGCATCAGATAAGTTAACGAACGCGATGTAGAAATCGCCCTGTAAGGATGCCGATGACCAGACTTGATAAGATGGAATTTCGATCCGTTATGGGGATTTGATAAGCAGGAGATTCCCGCAGGGCAATCCACCCCCGATACAGATAGATTTAAAATGAGCTTACTATCCATGCCCGTAAGAAAGATCAGCCTCAAAAAGGACTCCCTGAAAGAAAACCCGGGTTGATAAGGGTTTTGGTAACAAAAGACAGGTAATGTTGTAACAAAAGCGGTGAATGTTACAATAATAGTTGTTTTACATGCTGTAGTAATGTATATTTGCCTTCATAAAGTCTGATCATCACATGTTTTCGCATCAGTAATAAAATGGTTATCTTATACATAACCCCATGAAAATTTTACATCTTACTCGTCTCAGACATGAAAAAAATAATTCTTTTTACATCGATCTTCTTTGTGGTATTTATTTTACCTGCCCGGCAAAAAGGGGAATTACAAGACTGTTTTATTGGCATAGAAAGGGACACCCTTACAATTAAAAATAACTCAATTAATGCAAAATTTCTCTGGAACAATGGGAATATCATTCCCTATGCAATTCACGAAAACAAATCAGCAAAAACAATACACTGGTCTGCAACAGATCCATCATTTCATTTACCAGATGCTCTTTTCATTGAAAATACATCAACACGGATTGAAAGCGTTGCGCAAAATATTTATCACCCCGAACATCTTTTGCTGGAGATTATCAATCAACATCAGGGATTAAAAACAAGAAAACGAATAAGGGTTTATCCCGGCATGCCAGCTTTTACCCTGGAGTATGCCCTACAGTATGATCAATTGTTCGTTTCGGATCACCAGACAACGATCCTTACCGATGGCACCGAACAAACAATACAAAACTATGAAAGCATCTCAGACAATACTCTCTGGAAAATGGGGTTAAAGATGCCGCATTGGAAGGTCAGGTCCATTAATTTCAAAGATGTTACGGATATCAATGATAACCTCGTTTTTTCAACTGAAGTAATGCCATACACCTCTCCCCTAAGGGTGGAGGGGAATCTGCTTTTTGCACAAAAAACAGCAAATGAAGCAACAATTTTTATTCTGAAGGAAGCACCCAATAATACAAGTCAGATTTCGTATCCTGGTTATGACTTCGCGATTCACAGCGATTACATAAGCATTCCTTTTTCTGGTTTTCCACAAAAAGGATACAACGATCAATGGATATCTGGCTATCCGGTGACCGTTGGCATTGCTGAAAACCATCAACAAGCATTAATCAATTTGAGGCAATATCTGATGGGATCGATCAATTATAATCCAGAGGGTTACAACATGATCATGCTCAATACCTGGGGCGATAGAGGTAGAGATGGACGTATCAGCGAAAAATTCATACTTTCTGAACTAGAAAGAGCAAATCAGCTGGGAATAACTCATTTACAGATTGATGATGGATGGCAACAAGGTCTGTCAAAAAACTCTGCCTCGAAAGAAGGGCAACTTTGGTACAGTTGGACTGCCAAAGACTGGCAACCAAACAAAGATCGGTTTCCAAACGGGTTGGAAAAGGTGATAGAAAGTGCCAGAGAGAAGAATATAAAACTTGGGTTATGGTTCAATCCATCACGCCATAATGATTATGAAACCTGGGAAACAGATGCACAAATAATTATTGACACTCATAAACAAACTGGCATTCAGTATTTTAAAATAGATGGTATTGAAATTCCCTCCAAAATGGCAGAAGAAAATCTGATACGCTTTTTCAAAAAGGTGAAGGATGATACGCAAAATGGGGTGTTTTTCAATCTTGACCTTACCGCCGGAACACGTGGTGGTTATTTTTCTTACAGATACACAGGAAATCTTTTTCTTGAGAACAGGTATACCGATTGGGGAAACTATTACCCTTATCGCACATTGCGAAACCTGTGGATGCTTTCCTGGTATTTCCCACCCCAATTATTACAGATCGAATTTTTAAACAAATGGAGAAACCCTGAGAAATACCCTGAGAATGATCCTTTTGCTCCCCACCGGTATGATTTCGATTATGTATTTGCCATCACAATGCCAGGACAGCCATTGGCATGGTTTGAAGCCACAGGGCTTCCAAATGAAGCGATGCAAACCGCATCACTGATCAAAAATTATAAACGAGTGCAAAAAGAAATGCACGAAGGTTATATTTTCCCGGTGGGCGACAAACCTGATGGAATCTCATGGACAGGGTTCCAATTCTTCAAAAAAGAAAATAATGAGGGGTATGTTTTAATATTTCGTGAAAACAATCCATCAGAAAAGCAAGAAATAACTCTTCCCTGGATCCGAAAAGGCAATTATCGTTTCACCCTGCTGGAAGGAAACGGAGATAGTTTTACACAAAAGGTTGATGAATCCCAAAAGGTTTGGTTCACGATCCCTGAGGTCAATTCATTTCAACTTTTAAAATATGAACCTGTGATTATGAAACAAATCCGGGAATAAAAGTATTACGCTGGATGAATAACCTACACTATTCAAAATTAATCAGGCAACTCAATCAATAACATTCGCCCTTTCTGCCCATTGCTGCCACATGTCCGCCATTTCCTCCACCTTTTCAGGGAACTCAAAGGCAAGATCGTTCATCTCTACCGGATCATCATCAAGGTTGTACAATTCC
>CAZPVB010000084.1:0-15371 GCA_964589855.1 uncultured Bacteroidales bacterium | reverse complement strand
CAATTGAATTGGCCAACCATAAACTGGAAGCAGGTTGCTGCTTTGTAAATGACTTCGTGAAATCTGATCCACGCTTACCTTTCGGAGGCATCAAGCAAAGTGGCTACGGTCGTGAACTTTCACACCATGGCATCAGAGAATTTGTAAACATAAAATCTGTGTGGATAAAGTAACTCAATTATGTTGTGCTGATCTCTATCATTCTCCGGGAAATAATAATTATCGTTCAATATTTTTTTATTTTGTATGCATTAGAACAGATGTTTCGTTTTGAATATGGGATTGATGAGACCTGCCTGAAAAGTTATTGGCATGCACCGAAACAAAGCGTATTTCTACGCAGTCAATTACACTAGTTTAAACCTTTGGTATACATACATTTGCAACAAATAAAAACTGATAAAAGTTAGTGAAAACCGGTTTTCAGACGGTACTCTTCATTATACCGCTCCAGGCAGGCATGCCCATACACACTGGATGTGCTGATTATCTCAATATTTTTCAAAAACCCCCAGTCCAAACAAGGCAAAGTCATATTTTACAGGATCACAGGGATCTAAAACGCGAAGTATGTTGTCGAGTTCGTTTACTGCGGCAGCATCATTCTGCTTTCTGTTGACCAATCCCAGTTTACGGGCAACATTTCCCGAATGCACATCGAGCGGACATGACAGCTGAGCAGGTTTTATGCTTTTCCAGACTCCAAAATCCACCCCTTTCCGATCATTTCTGACCATCCATCTCAGAAACATATTTAATCTTTTTGCCGCCGATCCCTTCATTGGATCGGAGATGTGTTTTTGGGTTCTTAGCGGAGCTTCAGGTAGAGAGAAAAACACTTTTTTGAAATAATGAATAGCAGGTTGTGTACTCTGAGATTGCAGTCCTTTTGCGAAAATTTTTTCCATGCCTCCCTGGTTGCAGTAAATATGATACAATGCTTTACAGAAATATTTCAGATCATCACTGTTAAATGTACGATGCACGAAACCATTGAAAACCTTTAGGTCATCGTGTGTATGGTTCATGATAAATTCAAAAGGTGCATGATCCATCAACTGCATGATGCGCAAAGCGTTTTTGATGATAGACACCCTGCTTCCCCAGGCAATGGTTGCCGTTAAAAACCCGGCGATTTCGATATCCTCTTTGCGATTGTATTGATGTGGTACAAAAACAGGGTCGGTTTCAATAAATAAAGGATGATTGTATTGCCGAACTTTTTCATCAAGAAGTTCAACGATCTCTTTTGAAATATTTTTTTTCAATATTGATTTGTAATAAGCAGTGGATAGATTCAATTGATGTTTCTTTAACCCAGTATCATTCCTACGATGGTAGCACTCATCAATCCTGCGAGGGTTCCACCAAGCAATGCCCGCATACCAAATTTAGAGAGCAATACTCTTCGGGTAGGTGCAAGTGAACCGATACCCCCTATCTGTATACCAATGCTGGCAAAATTGGCAAACCCGCACAACATATAAGTTGCCATAATTATGGTTTTGGGATCGGTAAATGCACCGGCTTCTTTTAATTGCGCCAGACTTACATACCCAATAAATTCGGTAAGAATCACTTTTTCACCAAGTAATCTTCCTGCCAGGGCAATATCAGCAGAATTGATACCGATGAGCCACATAACAGGTGCAAAGGTATAACCCAGTATAAACTGAAGGGATAGTTCTGAATATTGTCCGTTGGTTATCTGGGCGATGGATTCATTCAAATTAGTCCATGCTCCTATTTTGCCCACAATAAAATTAAACATGGCAATAAAAGCAACAAAAACCAATAACATTGCAGCAACATTGGCTGCCAGTTTAAGTCCTTCGGTGGTACCGTTGGATATAGAATCCAGAATATTGCTACCGATCCGGTCTTTCGATATCGTAAGGGTTTTATTGATCTCTTCTTGTTGAGGATAAAGAATCTTTGAGATCACAACTGCTCCGGGAGCGGCCATAATAGAGGCAGCAAGAAGGTGTTTGGCAAATACCAGTCGCTGTAACGGATCATCACCACCCAAAAAACTAATGTAAGCTGCCAAAACCCCTCCTGCCAGTGTTGCCATTCCGCCAATCATTACAAGCAATATCTCCGATTTACTCATATGCGGCAGATAGGCTTTGATCATCAAAGGAGATTCTGTTTGCCCCAAAAAAATATTTCCTGCCACAGACAAACTCTCTGCACCTGATAACCTGAGGGCACGGCTCATGATCCAGGCAAGAAAATACACAACCTTTTGGATGACACCCAGATAAAAGAGCAAGCTGGTTAGGGCAGAAAAGAAAATAATGGTAGGTAACACCTGAAAGGCAAAAATATAACCATAAGTTTCTGTATCTAAAAAACCTGCAAAAAGAAACTCTGTTCCTGCCTTGGTAAAATCAAGCACCAACACAAACATTCTACCGATGATCTCGAAGAAGTATTGTACGGCCGATATTTTTAAAATACTAAATGCCAACAATACCTGTATAAATAATCCAATTCCTACCAGTTTCCATGATACCGCCTTTCTGTTGGCACTAAAGATCCATGATATACCAATTAATACAATCATTCCGAATAATCCCCTCAGCAAGCTTTCAGCATTAAAACGAAAGCGGGTATCTTCTGCCAGAATTCCTTCCTCCTGGTCACTGCCTGTATCCTTGTCTTGTGCAAGAATGGCTTCATCCGGTTCATCCAAAATAGTATCGACCGCTTCAGATTGCTGATCAACAAGACTATCTGTTTGCTGCAAAGCAAAACCAGAAAAAGAGAAAGAAAAAAAGAAAAAAACCAGCCAAAGTTTAAAAAGAGAGGTATTCATAAACAAGTTTTTTGATAAATGAAAACAGTACAAAAATAAAGCATATGCTAATCAGTATTTCCGCAAAAAAAACAGGTTTGCAAATGAAAGTTTGCAAACCTATTAATTTTTCAAATAAAAGATGAATCTTTTTTGAAAAGTAAGACTATTTTTTTGATTTCCTTTTGTTGATCTCATCTCTGATCTTTGAAGCTTTTTCGTATGCTTCTTCATCAATGGCAGACATCAGAAGTTCTTCCAGTTCTTTCACACTCAGGTTTTCATAGTTACTTTCCACCGGAGGTTTTTCTTCTCCAAAGGGCTCATTCTCAAGACCTTTATCATCATCCTGAAGCACAATACCTGCCGCTCCCAATATAGATTCATAGGTGTAAATAGGGCATTTAAACCTAACGGCGAGCGCTACGGCATCAGAAGTTCTCGAATCTATCTCTACCTCCTTGATGCCATCAAAGCAAATAAGTTTGGAATAAAATATACCCTCTGCAAACTTATAAATGATCACCTCTTTGATTATAATATTGAAAGTTTGGGCAAAATTTTTCAGAAGGTCGTGTGTAAGCGGACGTGAAGGTTTCATCTTTTCCAGTTCAATAGCAATTGCCTGTGCTTCAAAACTACCAATAATAATGGGTAGTCTTCTTTTTTCTCCATTTTCTCCAAGAATAAGAGCATAAGCTCCTGATTGCGACTGACTGTATGAAATACCTAAAATTTCCAGTTTAATTTTTTCCATTCAAAGGGACAATTTTCTTTTTTTACTTCCTGTATCTTTTGCAAAATTAGGTTTATTTTGCGATTTAAGCACAGAATATGACCAATTTTTAACGATGCTTTTGCGATTTCAACAGCATTTGCTGATTATGCTTTGCATGAATGTTTTTTTACTTTTGGGATTTTATCAGATTTTCCAGGTTTATTACTTTTCAAAAAAATGATGATTGCAAAAACCACCAAAAACAGAAAAAAATATATTATAATTACCGATGTAAACAAAACAAAATTCTTAATCAGGCAGAACTTCCTGAACAAACATCCTACACAAATATCTGTTTCCGGAAAATCGAAACCCTGATATCTTAAATTGCTTACCTGCTAAACTTACAGATTGTATGACCACCTAACCAAAAAAACATCACATCGATCTTTCAATGTAGTGCTAAAATCAGGCAGCCTTAATGATTTACAACACCCACAATACTTTAGTGTTCAAAAAGTTTTTCGGGAATATTTTATCGCTACATCACCAACATAAATCTCATTTTTTCGGTATTCTGCACAAACTATTGCTCTGTTTGCCGCTTTCCAAAATAAATTTATCTTTTTAAAGATCAAGGTTTTATTCGCTGCATTCAAATTAATTTTTACTTTTGTTGGCAATCACAGCAATGGTATAATTATTTATTTCTTGTTGGATTTATTATGGCAAGATACCTGCTTCCTGAAATTTAATAAATACTTATATTGCCATGCTCCATCTTTTAAAGGGCAACACATCAGTGATAACGATCAAGAAAGAACATAAATTCTGAACTTACATAAAATAATGCAAGCAATTTCTTTGCAAGCATAGATTGTAAAAAAACATGAGTTTTTTTACATGCCTTCATAAGAAGTATTGCTCATTTGTAGTTTTAAATCAATTTTTTGTTCAATTAAAAAAAGGAGGGAAAAATGCCTTTAATATTCTGGTTGGTTCCGTTGAGTTCTGTTTTAGCATTGTTATTTGCCTACATATTTTTTAAAAATATGATGGGTTACAGTGAGGGAACCGAAATGATGATCAAAATTGCGAAACATGTAAGACGGGGAGCCGCCGCGTATCTTCGGCAGCAATATAAAATAGTTTTGCTGGTATTTTTGATCATTACAATCATTTTTAGTTTTATGGCCTTTGTGCTGGGTGTTCAAAACCAATGGGTACCTTTTGCATTTTTAACAGGAGGTGCTTTTTCGGGTTTGGCAGGTTTTTTCGGGATGAAAGCGGCTACCTTTGCCAGTGCCAGGGTTGCCAATGCCTGTCGTGAATCGCTCAACGGTGGTCTGAAATTAGCTTTCAGAAGTGGGGCAGTAATGGGTTTGGTGGTTGTTGGCCTGGTACTGCTTGATGTTTCACTCTGGTTTGTGGTGTTAAACCTGGCCATTACAGAACCGGAGGCAGGGCTCAAGTTATTAACAATCACTGCCACCATGCTCACCTTTGGAATGGGTGCCTCTACCCAGGCACTTTTTGCAAGGGTAGGCGGAGGTATTTATACCAAAGCCGCTGATGTAGGAGCTGACCTGGTAGGCAAGGTTGAGGCAGGCATACCGGAGGATGACCCGCGCAACCCAGCCACTATTGCCGACAATGTGGGTGACAACGTAGGAGATGTTGCTGGCATGGGGGCCGACCTGTTCGAATCATTTGCAGGTTCTATTCTCGCTACTGCTTTGTTAGGTGCTGCTGCTTTTATCGGAGCCGGCGAACAAATGCAGTTCAATGCTGTGTTGGCACCCATGTTAATTGCATCTATTGGCACTTTGCTTTCCATAGCAGGTGTATTCATGGTGCGCACCCGCGAAGGAGCAACCCAAAAAGATCTTTTGAAGGCACTGGGTTTGGGTGTTAATACCAGTGCAGTACTGATCGTGATCTTCTCCCTGGGAATATTGTATTTTCTGGGATTTGAGAATTTTCTCGGGCTCTGGGGTGCCATTATTGTAGGTTTGCTGGCAGGCATTGTAATCGGTCAGTCAACCGAATATTTTACCGCTTCTGCCTATAAACCTACTCAAAACATTGCCCGTGCCAGTGAAACAGGACCGGCCACCATCATTATCGCAGGTATAGGTACCGGATTTATTTCAGCAGCCATTCCACTGATAGTTATAGTCGTAGCCATTACCATGGCTTATCTGTTTGCCACGGGATTTATTTTTGATGTTTCTCTTCTCAATATGGGATTGTATGGAATAGGAATTGCTTCGGTGGGCATGCTTTCCACGCTTGGTATTACACTTGCAACCGATGCTTACGGTCCTATTGCCGACAATGCAGGCGGAAATGCCGAAATGTCGGATTTGGGTGAAGAGGTTAGAAAACGTACCGATGCCCTCGATTCTCTTGGCAATACTACTGCTGCCACAGGCAAGGGTTTTGCCATTGGAAGTGCGGCACTTACAGCATTAGCACTTCTTGCTGCATATTTTGAAGAGGTAAAAATCATGTATGTAAAATTTCTGGATATGCCTGAATTCCTTATCAACGGAAAAGCAGGAGCGATACAAGCACAAAATGCTGATTTCATAGATTTTATTTACCATTACGAAATTCACCTGATGAATCCTAAGGTGATTGTAGGAGTATTTCTGGGTGTAATGAGTGTTTTTCTTTTCAGCGGAATGACCATGAATGCAGTGGGTCGTGCCGCTCAGAAAATGGTTGATGAGGTGCGTCGTCAGTTCAAATCAATTCCGGGAATTCTTGATGGCACTTCTGAACCTGATTATGCGCGTTGCGTTGAGATATCAACAAAAGGTGCACAACGCGAAATGATGGTACCATCTTTAGTAGCTCTGCTTATACCTGTTTTGGTAGGGTTAATCTTTGGAGTAGCCGGGGTTACAGGTTTGCTTATTGGCACGATCACAAGCGGGTTTGCACTGGCAATTTTTATGGCCAATGCTGGTGGCGCATGGGATAATGCTAAAAAATACATTGAAGAAGGAAACTTTGGAGGTAAAAATTCAGAAAATCATAAAGCGGCTGTTATTGGCGATACGGTTGGAGATCCGTTTAAAGATACTTCCGGACCAAGTTTAAACATATTGATCAAACTCATGGTGATGGCATCAGTAGTAACAGTTGGTTTAGCAGTTAGTTACAGCATCCTGTAACGATAAAACAGAACATACATTACCCCAAAACGGGTGATCATGCACCAGGCAAGATCACCCGTTTTATGTGTTTTTTCGAAGCATCTCAAACGATCCTACATGGTTTTGTCTCATCAAACACAAAATATAAGTTAAAACCTGAAATCGCCCAACCCATAAACACTGCCGTCGGGATTCTTGCGGGGCTGCCAGGTTCGCACATATACTTTAGGATTAATAGTGTCGTTAAGGTCTATCATCAAAAATAAATAACCTCTATCGGCATAAGTAGATGAATAATAGTATTGATTGATTTGAATGCCATAAACTTTATCGTCCTTTTGCGTTTTTTTTACCTGGTTATCCTCAAATCTAATATTAATAAATTCATTTCTCCTGAATATCATATGAAGTCGATCAATATAATCTCTCTTCGACAAACGGATATACTCGATCTCTTCATTGGAAAGATTTCCATACATGTTTTGAACATTTTCCACCGGGTCCTGTGACCTTTTCACAACGTTGCCCACAATAATAAGTGCATTTTCATCAAAAATAGCATCCAGGTAATCAAGTCTTTTCAAAGAATACGCAGTCTTAAAATCTTCCATAAATTTGATCAGAAAATACTTTTCTTCTTCTGTTCCGAAATTTTCAGGTTTTGAAAGGACATCCTCAATGGCAATATCAGTGAGAGAATAAGCAATTCCATTTACTTTTTTCTGCTCATCGAAAGTAAAAACTACATTTTCAATGAATTTTTCCCTGTTATTTTCAAATGAAAAAAGCATGGGGATTGATCGTACCATTATTTCTTTGCCCACTTTGATCATTTTCAGGGAATCATTGGATAGTCCCAGCACTTTTACCTGTCCGTTGGCAATTAGTTTTTCATACATGGAATAGCCTGCAGGAGTGAAAATATCTATAAGAGATTCGTGGTTTGAGGTTTCAATAGCATTGGAAATCTTACTTACGGTATGCTCATAATAATTATATTCTTCTACTGAATAGGTAGACTCAGAAACTGTATTCACTTGAGTGGTCAGAGGTTTGGTGGGTGGTGTTGGAATTTTTGACTCATCAAGATTGATGATAAATTCAGCCCTTTTGAAATAAGGTATTTCAACATTTTCGAGCATCATTTTAACTTCAGGCGCCAGGTCGGCTTTGTTGTGATATTGATATTCAATCCGCATGCGCAAACGGTTCAGGTCTCTGGAAGTGGGTCCGTAAAACTCAGCAAATCCCTTTCCATTGTTTGCACTGTAAAGTCCAGAGTATCCATCGCCAACAAAATAATTATAATCCAGATCCTGAACAGGGCTTCCATTATAGGTGATATTAAGGTAGAGATTCCGTCCCGGAGGTTTTTCTGTCTCCTCAACTTTGCTGATCTCAACGGATAGTTGAGAAAAAATATTATTGATCCGGTCTGTTAATTCAAGCATGAGAGGCAATTCAATGTCTCCTCCAAATTTAGACCTGAGTTTGGTGTTATCAGGGTGACTTCTTGCCAACACCAATCCCCAGTAATAATAACGAAGGGCATCAGCTATACGCAACTGATCGGTTGCTTTCACTGCCAATAAAATAAAATCTTCGATCATTTGAACCCTTTGTTCAAAAGCTGCGTGCATTTCCGATCTCAAAACATAAACGATAACATCAACATCACCTGGATCTTCCTTTATCAGTTTATCTTCATACCTGTTTACAACCGCTGTGGAGTATGTATTTACCACACTTTGTGTGTAAATATTTACATCTTCCCCGGTCTCTTCCACTACTTGTTTAAACTCGCTTTGTATCTGAACAGAGATACTTTCAGAGAGGAATTCGAGAGCGGTACGCCGCGCCTGCTGGTAATTTTTCCCATTTCCAATTCCAAAATAATACTCTCCCGATGTTTTGATATAATCAACTGATTGTCCTTTGAGATTAATAGCTTGATAAAAAATGAAAACAATGCTGAATAAAAAATTAAGAAGGTAGGTGTTTTTCATATTATGCGCTTTTTTCAGAAAACCGAAATTACAAAATTTAGCGCAGTAAATATAATCATTATCTCTTAAATCTATTCGTTTATCTTCATGTATTCGAAAATACCGATCACAATTTTTTGAGATCCATATACACTGAACCGTTTGCACGGCAATAAGGTACTTGATAGTGAATTATAAAACGATGAAGATTTTTGATCAAAAACCAGATCGTCCAGACACTTACTTTTTCTGCATGTAATCCATGATGAAAAAGATTTTTTTATCATAAACTTTTCAACAAGGGCAATTAATTAGTGCCAGCAAGAAAACACTTATTTTTTGTGTCTTTGATAAGAAATCGTCAAAGACAAGACTTTATAAGTTTATGAATATAAGCAGTTTACTTTTCATAAATGACTGGTTCATCTGTTTATAATTTTATTAAATAGTTCAGATGCCTGCCCCGTTTATCTCTTACTCTGACACGTGTAAAAAATTTTCGGTTGAAATTATCGTACGCCCGGATGTCAATAATATTGTAATGGCTCGGTTCAAAAACGAGAAAAACGCAGCATTTGTCGTTTTCTTGCAAAGACTAATTATTGATTTCGGGATTCTTCTTTGGGCAAGGAATCAAAATATTGTTTTATATTGAACTGGGTTATAGAGTAATCGATAGCAGATGCATCAAAATCATCTTTGATATGAGGGTTGGCACCATGCTCCATAAGGATTTTCACCATTTCAAGATTTCCCTCCAACACTGCTTTTATAAGAGGTGTTTGTCCTTCAGCATTGGTAATATTAAGGTCTGCCTCATGAGCAATTAATTCTTTATACACCGGAATTCTGTCGCGGTAAGGATACGCCATCAACACGGGGGTACCATCTAAACCTTTGGCGTTTACATCTGCGCCAAACTCAACAAGTAACGCTATCATATCAGGATTTTTGCCCAGGTTAATCGTTTTCATCAATGGCGTATTCCCTTCGATGTCAGAAATATTGGGGTTGGCATTTGCTTCGAGTAACAGGCGTGCTCCTCTTATGTTATCGGCATTAACGGCAACCATCAGGGCGGTGGCTCCATTGTTGGCTTTGATCTCAAGGTTGGCGTCATTGCGAATCAAATAAGTCATGATTCGGTTATTGCGTTGAATGGTTGCCTCCATCAGGGGTGTAAACCCTATATGATTTTGTATATTGATATTGGCCTTGTTTTCTACCAAAAGTTGCACCATATGATACAAATTCTTTTCCGCTGCTGCTATTAATGGAATATTTCGGGGGTTACCCTCACCATTAGGGTTATCTCCTTTCTTCAGAAATCTTTTCACACGCGATTCATTATCAGATTCTACTGCATTGTAAAGACGCGATTGCCCCATTAAACCCATAGGAAAAGTAATCGTAAAAATGAAAAACAAAATCAAAATACGATTGACCAGTGTACTGTTGACGGGTATATTCATGTGCTTGTGGTTTATTTTCAGCTTCATAGTTAATTGCTTTTAAGGATAAACAAAAATAATATAATTCATTGACACAAAAAACTGTGCCATGAAATCAAACGATAATTTAAATTTTTCATGTTAAAAAGTATCCCCAAAAAAATACAGATTTTATCACCTAATTTTGAAGATATAAGAAGCATTTTTCAAAATATTCACATTTTCTTGAAGAAAAAATTCTTCAAAACTGTGTCTTTAGCTTTTTTTTAAATATATTTGCTGAGGAAAAACTACAATAATTTCTATAATTTTTTTTTACACAAATTGTTCTCATTCCACCTACTTTGTATGTTGGCATAATGATTGAAATATAGCGAGATTTTTTTTCAAAAAACAACCTTAAAACAAACTAATTATATAATACACTTTCCGCAAAGTCTAAAAACATGATTAACTGGACTTTTTTTTTTATGAAAGCCAAAAAAACAATCATCAGTGAGATTGTGTACACATATATAATTACAAAAGACCAGAAACCTAAAGTTATAACATTACTGCAAATATGCGTCAATGATATAATAAATCTGATTGATTCATCGGTAACAAAATACACAGATAGAACCCTATGATCCTTTTAATTAAACTGTAATCATATGAGACGGATAACGCAGGTAATTTCAACACTTTTGGCATTCTTTTTTTTACACTCTTTTTCTTATTGTCAGGAAACTGCACATGCATTAAAATCGAACAGAGGCAATATTGTACCGGAAAACTATGACAGAATATCTCTTTCGTGGATGATGGCATATTCAATATATGATCCATTTCTTAATGACCTGAAAAGCAGTTTTGCGCATATCGATCATGGCAATAAATTTTTTAAAAATGAGATCGATGATGCCTTTATTGAAATCCGGAATAATAGAGAACAGGGAAGTTCTCTCAATAAAGAATCTATTGCATCTGGACTTCAAGAACAAAATATCTCCAGACAAATTATTTCGCATTGGTACAATCGCGAGAGCAATGGAAAAATGAACATGGATCTTGTGCATGAAAGAGGTTTAATGAATGCTACCGATGCTGATGTGCTGAGACAGGAACTAACCAAACGAGGATTGAGAGAATCAATGGATTATGGCAACAGGTTGATTTCCAAAAGCTATGTAGTTGTTCTTGATTTCATTGAAACAGAGAGAACCTCCAATGATCATGGCGGAGGATACAGGGTGAGTGTTTTGGCTCATGTATTCAAACTCAATTTTACCGAAGAGGAGAAACAGATGATCTATGATTCCTGGATCATGGAAAATGACAGTGAAGAGGAGGTAAAAAGAAAAAATGAGTTGTTTGCAACAATCTCTCCACAACTAAAACATGTTAAAAAGATAGAATATTTCTCAGAATCATCATCAAATACGAGCTATAAAAAATTAAGCAGAGAACAACACTTTAATGCAATAGCGCAGGAGGCAGCAGATGGGACAATTTTCAGGATCGAAAGAGATATGGATGAATTCAAAGTTATCACATCATTGTATTCGGCCAAACCTCCTGCTGCAAAGATCGGAAAAAAGGAAGGGTTGAAAGTAGACGATCGCTACTTTGTATATGAACACAAATACAGACCTCGCACCAATACGATCAAGGAGGTAAGAAGAGGAGTGATAAGGGCAGACGCAGGCATCGCAAATAATGTGACCATAGCCACAGGCGCAACTGAAACCAGTAATTTTTACCAGATATCGGGTCAAAAACTAAGAGAAGGATACGTAATACAACAAAGAAATGACTGGGGATTTGGACTTACCGTTGGCCAGAATACGGGTGGCGAAATGGCAGGATTTAACATTGGTGGCGATTATTCCGTAGGTCGCTATGTTGAGGTGCCTTCTTTTTATCTCACTGCAAACGTTGCCTTTGAAGGAAAAGAGGGATACGGATTAAACGTTCCTTCCCTCGGAACCAATGGTTTTGAAAAAGTATCTTTTTTCAGATTTGATGTGGGTATCATGAAAGGTTATCATTTCATGCGCAATTTTGAATTGAACCCTTACCTGGCCTATGGGCAGGAGTCGGCCAGCATACCCGGCAACGACGATGAGAAAAGTGTTTACACAAATTTAATTAAAACAGGTGCCTATCTTTCTCTCAACATTACCTATTTTTGGGAATTTATCGGCGGTGTTAATTTTAACATGCCCTTTGGTAATGCTTATGAAAAAGATGGAGATTCAGATGCCGTAGAACTGGAAGGTATAAAATACACTGATTATTTCCCCGGCAGAAGAGGAATGTCTTTCTACTACGGGATCAGGATAAGATTTTAATGGCATTCTGGTATACAATTTGACAACTGTTTTGAAAAGCACAGAAAGACATAACTTTATCTTTTGAAATCAATCAATTGATCAATCAACAAACAATAAAACACCATGAAAAAACTATTAATGATCGTTATCTCTTTGATATTTATTACACAAACGGCATACTCTCAGCGCGAACTCGGGAGGAAAGAGAGGAAAATACTTTACAACAGCAGTTACAACTACGAAATACAACCTATAGGTGTTGGTCAGGATGGCACCAAAGTGGTAAAAGTATGGGGTTATGGCAAAAGTGTTGAAGATGCCGTGCAGGTAGCAAAAAGAAATGCCGTAGCGGCCTGTATATTCAGGGGTATACCCGCTGGCCCGGGTGTAGCAACCACACCTGCCATAGTTAAAGACCCCGGTGCAGCTGAAGAACACGCTGATTATTTTGAAAAATTTTTTGAAACAGGTGGCAAATATCTCAACTTTATCTCTTTGTCTACCGATGGAGCGCCTTCCGGCAGCGACCGCCTGAAGATCAAAAGAAAATACTACAAAGTAGGTGTGAGTGCCCAGGTGATGTATGATAACCTGAGACGCGAACTGGAACAGGAAGGCATTGCCAGAAGACTTGATCAGGGTTTTTAATGGATATTGTAATTTCACACATCATACCTTTAAAAAAAATATTATTGCAAACTAAAATATAATGACCGTGAAAAAGAATATTTTAATCGCATTACTGATCGCATTTTCAATCCAAAGTGTTTTGGCACAAAGAGCACGTAAACCCACAATTATGGTGGTGCCCAGTGAGCGCTACTGCATAGATCAGGGTTTTTCGCAAACTTTTGACAATCAGGGATTAGAGCAAACCATACCCGACTACAGAAAAGCCATGCAAAACGATGCACAACTTCGTCTGGTGATCACCAAAATGAGTGGTATCATGGCCGACAGAGGTTTTCCTCTAAAAGACATGGAACAGGAATTACGAAACCTGCAAGCCCAGGATGCTGAAATGGAGATGTTGATGTCGCGCGAATCCGGTTCTATGGTTGCCGAAAGTCCTATCGACCGGTTGAAAAGAGTTGCCAAAGCAGACATAATACTTGACCTCGATTTCACCATCAATGAGCGGGGCCCTCAAAACTGGATCACTTTCAACCTCAGGGGATTAGACGCCTATACTTCGAAAATCATTGCCAGTGCTGCCGGCACCGGAAATCCCAGTACTGCTGCACCTGCTGATCTCTTGCTCGAAGAGGCCGTACTGAGTCACATGGATGAATTCAACAACAGACTCTCCTCCCATTTCGAAGACATGTTTGATATGGGACGGGAAGTAAGTGTAACAGTAAGGGTTTGGAACAGTTCCTACTTCGATCTTTATGAGTTTTTTGATTATCAGGGACAAGACATGGAACTGATTGACATTGTAGAGTATTGGATAGAAGACAATACTGTTGAAGGAAGGTATTCACTTTCAGACGGATCTGCAAATTTCTTAAGATTTGAACAAGTGAGAATACCTCTTTTTATGACCGATCCGCGTGGCAGAGAGAGGGCATATGATACCCGCCGGTTTGTCAGCGAGCTTTCTTCTTACCTGCGAAAAGAGTTTAGTATAGAATCACAGATACATCAAAGAGGACTGGGCGAAGCTTGGTTAATCATTGGTGAAAGATAAACAAAAAAACAAAATTATGGAAAAAAAAGTATGGTTAGTATCGGTACTTATCCTGATGGTATTGGGCATACAGGCCCAAAATTATGCAGGAAGAATGGATGATAAAGAGCGTATTGCCATCAATCCAAAAATCCCGGACGATGCAGGAATACATGGGCAGGCAAAGAATCTGCTGCTCTCAAGGATGAATAATATTATCAACCTGAACGGATTAGCTGCACAGGATGAAATGTCTTATTTTGCGATGGTACCTGAGGTTTCAGTTCTTGCAGAGGAAATAACAGCAACAGCTCCCCCCATGCATACAATAGCACTTCTGGTTTCTTTCAGCATTGTAGATAATTTTTCGGGCAATGTTTTCGGTGAAACTTCCATGGAGGTGAGAGGGGTTGACAAAAGCAGGGAGCGTGCCTACTCGCAGGCTTTTAGCTCGTTAAACCCAAGAAGCGGGCAATTTAAGGTTTTCATGGAAAAAAGCAAGGATCAGATTCTCGGCTTTTACAATACGGAATGCGACATGGTGATCTCAACTGCACAAAGCCTTGTGCAACAAGACCGTAAACACGAAGCGATCAAATTGCTGGAATCTGTCCCCCCGGTTTCAAGAGAATGCCACGATATGTGTATGGCATATGCCGGCGAAATTGGACCTTTGCCTGCTCAACAACCTGTTGCTGATAATAGTCCAAATCCAGAACCCAATGAAAACGGGGATGATGAAACCGTAACGGTTAGTGGCAGGGTTGCTAAATTAAGAAATCTCCAAATCGAATTGATGGATGTTGAGTTTACTGGAAATGATATTGATATGACGATTGTGGTAAGGGATGAGGTAAAAAACAGAGAAGCATACATGAGAAGTTACAGATTTTTTGATACAGAGGGCAATGTTTATTCAAGGCGAACGTATAAGAATTTTAATTTAATAAGGGGTATTCCGCAAAGGTATGTTTTTACACATAAAGGTAGCAACCTGGACCTTCTGGATACTATGCTTGTTCTTGAATTAAACTTTACTCAGGGTACAGTGAGATTTGAGGATATTAAAATCAAAAAATAGTGCTGATAATTTATTTACAACACCTTTTTTCCATAGAGCATGAAGATGAAATTTTAACTCTCTTAGCGTTTCCGCAGTAAATAAACGTATGAATGCAAAGCGAAAAATAAACAGATGAAACAACCATGATTAAGCTTAAAACACACACGAGGATGATTATTGGTGCTGGAAGTGGATCGCCCTGAAAA